>JBEKDV010000005.1:0-60244 GCA_050014175.1 Candidatus Solibacter sp.
TACCTCGCCGACGCCGGTCTGACTGCGCCGCCGGCCACGCTCGCCGAGTACCTGGCGCGCGTGATCACGCCGACGCTGGAACGCCACAAGCAGGGCGGGGCAGTGGCCGAAAAGTTCGAAGCCGCCTACCTGCGCTCGCTGGCCTTCGATCCCGCCGGCGCCGCACAGGCCGATCGCATCTACCGCCAGCGCACACCCTCTGACGCCGACTACAAGGTGCTTCAGGATTTCCTCTTCCGCTACATTGCCGCGGAATGCGGACGCCTGGGCATGGCGGTGCACCTGCACACCATGGCCGGCGCCGGCGGATACTTCGACGTGAGCGGCGCCAATCCGTTGAACCTCGAATCTGTTCTCAACGACCCGGCGCTGCGCCACACGAAATTCGTCATGGTGCACGGCGGCTGGCCGTTCACCAGGGAGATCACGCCGCTGCTCGAAAAGCCCAACGCGTATCTCGATTTCTCGGGGCAGTCGCTTGCGCTCTCGCCCGCCACGCTGGCCGGCACGCTCCGCGAATGGCTGGAACACGTGCCGGAGAAAGTGATGTTCGCCACCGACGCTTACCCCTACTCCAACGAACTGGGTTGGGAAGAGAGCGGCTGGATCTCCGCGCGCAACGGCCGTGAGGCGCTGGGACGCGCCCTCACTGCCATGCTGCGCGACGGCGCCATCACGCACGCGCGCGCCGTGGAAATGGCGCGCATGGTGCTGCGCGAGAACGCGCGGGCATTGTATGGATTCTAACCCGGATGATTCACATGGAGCCGGGGGTTACCGTTGACTCTTTTCGCCCGCCGCGACTTTCTGGTTGAATTCCGCCGATCGGTTCTTCGGCACGGTCAGCGATTTCCACTGCTCGCTGCGAAAATGCTTGGCCAGCATGACAATCTGTCCGACGTGGTAGGGATAGTGCGCCAGTTGCCGGTTGATGGCCTGCAGCACCGAGTGATTCTCGCCGCGGATGGTCACCGAGCGCGTGAGATCGATCTCGTCCAGCGGACCCAGAGCGCGCCAAACGTGATCCCAGCCATCCTCCCACAGCTTCATCAGTTCCGCGCGGGTGGCCGGCGGTTGGACGAACTCGCTATCCCGCTCGCGATCCGGCTTCTCGCCGTCGGTGGTCAGGAAATCCGTCCATCGCGACCGCATGTTGCCCGCCATGTGCTTGACGATGAGGGCGATGGAATTCATCTCGCCGTCCAAGGTAACGGTGAGCTCCGCATCGGTGACCTGCGCCATGGCGTCTTCGGCCAGTTTCTTGTAATAGCGGAAGAGCGAAAGAGAATCTTTCCGGTGAGAAGTGGTGAACTCAAGTGCCATCCCATTATTATCCACTGGGGTGCGGCGACAAGAGAGCGCGTTCTTCCGGAGTGAACAAGAGGCAGTACCGCGGCTATACCGCCGCGCCTGTCCCCCCGCCATTCGGGCGCGCCAGTCCCGCCAGAACGCTCTCCAGAGTTCCCTCGATGGGCTGAAGGCGCAAATCCCTGGCGCGGGCCTGCCCCAGGATATCGCCCGGGATCACGGTCCAGTACCCGTCCAAAACCTCCCGCAGCGCCCGAAAGAGCCGCAGCACACTGGGGTCGCGGAGCGAGGTTCCGGCGACCAGCAGCGGCCCGCTTTCCAGGAGTTCCCGCAATGCCGGTTGCAACTCCGCGCCGGCCGCTTCGAACCGCGCCAGGTCCGACTCGCTCATCACCAGCACATCGGGGTGATCCGCCGCGCCGTGCATCTTCCAGATAAACTTCTCCGGCACTGGCGAAGGAAGCTGCGGCCCCACGACCAGCGTGTGCCCCGTCTGTTTCGACTCGGCAGCCGTCTCCAGAAGGTGATCGTAGTTGGTCGTGATAATTCGCGGGAACAGCTCTACGGCATGAAAGTGGGAATCGGTCGGAGTTAGCCCGCCAGGCAGATCCAGAAGCTCCCGCAGCTTTTGCAGGAGCAGATCGCGGCCTTGCAGTATTTCGAAGTCGCTGGCTACCGAAGCGATCCCGCTGCCGACTGCTGGCGGCGCATACTCGCCCGCCTTCTCCTGTATGGATCGCACCAGTTCCGCCGTCAGCACGCCCGTCGACGGCAGGCCGGCGCGCAGCGAGATGCCCGAACCCACCCACAGGATCGCCCGGCCCTCGGCGACCGACCGCATGAGATGTACCGGCACCTCTACTTCGCCGATCGCCGGTGGTGGAGACGACGGCGGCTGGCCCACCGTCAGCATCCGGCGCTTCTGAATCAGGTCCCGCTGGAAATGGTCCGAGAGCATCCGCACTACCGCCACGCCCACCGCCTCGGATAGATCGACGACGTTGGTGAACATGCCTCGGAACTGACCCTTATCCCAGTCTTCGACCTCCTTTCGGAAAGCGTCCCTTCGTTTGGCATCCTTGCTATTCCGAACGGCCTTATAACCCAGGTTTTTGAAAAAGGGCAGAATCGGAAGTCCCAATGTTCGGGCCGCCCGGTATTCGCCGTGTGTAACCGAGATGTTTTCTTTTGCCAGCGGCCCGGAACTCGGAACCCACCCGTACCGGACTCCACTCAGCAGCACCATGACGTGGCAGCTATCCAGTTCCTCGGAAATGCGCTCCCACGAGGTCGCCCCGTTCGGCAGGAGTCCCTCCGCGTTGACCGGTTCGAAGTTCATGGAGTCGAGCCGTTTCACGATCGTGGCCCGCTCGTTTTCCAGGTCGTCCATGGTGCTGGAAATGAATATGCGAAGCTTTCCCGGCATAGGCACCCTCGGTAGGTCTCTCAGCCTATCACACACGCGCCGCCGGGAGCTTCGCGCCGCCCCTTGCTACAATAAAATTTCCATCGCATGCTTGACGAATCCATACAGGAGCTGGCGTCGCGTTCCCTTGCCCGCATCGCTGCCGCAACGTCCCCCGAAGCCCTCGAAGCGGTCCGCGTGGACGCCGTGGGCCGCAAAGGCGCGCTGGCCGAAATCGGCAAGGGCATGGGCAAACTCCCGCCCGAAGAGCGCAAACGCATCGGGCAAGTGCTCAACGCCGCCAAGCAGCAACTCGAAGCCGCGCTCGACGCCCGCAAGCGGGAGTTCGACGAGAGAGCCCTGCGCGCCCGCCTCGATGCCGAATGGGTCGATCTGACTTTGCCCGCGCCCGGTCCTCGCCGCGGCCACCTGCACCCCATCACGCGTATCCAGCGGGAACTCGAAGACCTCTTCGTCTCGCTGGGATTCACCGTGCTCGACGGCCCCGAAGTGGAAACCGAATACTATAATTTCGACGCCCTGAACATTCCGCCCGACCACCCGGCGCGCGATATGCAGGACACCTTCTGGCTGGATGGCGGCAACCTGCTGCGCACGCACACGTCGCCCGTACAGGTGCGCGGCATGGAACGCCTGGGCCCGCCGCTGCGCATGATCGCGCCCGGCCGCGTGTTCCGCAACGAAAGCGTCGATGCCAGCCACGAGCACACCTTTTACCAGCTCGAAGGCATGATGATCGATCGCCACGTTTCGGTGGCGCACCTGCTCTACTTCATGAAGACGCTGCTCGCCTCCATCTTCCAGCGCGAGGTCGCGGTGCGCCTTCGTCCGGGCTACTTTCCCTTCGTCGAGCCGGGCTTCGAACTCGATATCCAGTGCCTGATTTGCGGCGGCCCCGGGTGCCCCGTCTGCAAGCACAGCGGCTGGGTGGAACTGCTGCCCTGCGGCCTGGTGAACCCGCACGTGCTGCGCACCAGCGGGATCGATCCCGACCAGTGGGGCGGTTTCGCCTTCGGCCTGGGTCTGACGCGCCTGGTGATGATGCGGTACGGCATCGACGATATCCGCCACCTGCAAGGCGGCGACCTGCGCTTCCTGGAGCAGTTCTAACCGTGAAATTCTCTTACAACTGGATTCGCGAATTCGTTCCCGGACTGACCGAGGCCGCCGGGCCCCTGGAACGGCTGATCACCATGAAAACCGCCGAGTGCGAGGGGATCGAGGAAACCGGCGCCCTGCTGGCCGAGGCGTGCATTGCCCGCGTGGAATCGATCGAGCCCATTGCCGGCAGCCACAACGTGAAGGCCTTGGTGGATGCCGGCCCGCTCGGCATCAGGACCGTGGTTTGCGGCGCGCCCAACTGCCGCCCTGGCCTGCTGACGGCCTATGTCCCGCTCGAAAAGAAAATAGTCAACGGCGTGGAGAGCGACGGCATGCTGGCCTCCGCCGCCGAACTCGGCATCAACCGGGATCACGCCGGGATTGTGGAACTCGGTTCGCTCGACGCGTGCGTCCCCGACAGCATCATTGAGATCGATAACAAGAGCATCACGCATCGGCCCGACCTGTGGGGCCACCACGGCATAGCGCGCGAAGTCGCCGCCATCCTCGGGCTGGAACTCAAAGACCGGGCCAACCTGGAACTTCTCCCCCAAGGTCCGGCGGCGATCGAAATCCGGATTGAAGATCTCGACCTCTGTCCGCGGTACAGCGCGCTGGTTTTCGAAAACGTCACCGTGCAGCCATCGCCCTTGTGGCTGCAATACCGGCTGACGGCGATCGGCCTCAACCCCATCAACAACATCGTCGACATGACGAATTTCATCATGGCCGAGCTGGCGCAGCCGATGCACGCCTTCGACGCGGACCTGCTGCACGGGGATACCATCTTTATCCGTCCGGCGAAGCCCGGCGAGCCCTTCCGCGCGCTCAACGATGAATCCTACACGCTGGATGAGACCAACCTGGTGATCGCGGATGCGGCGGGCGCCATCGCGCTGGCCGGCGTGATCGGCGGCGGCGATAGCGCCATCGGCGCGCAGACCACGCGGGTGGTGCTGGAAAGCGCCAATTTCCAGGCATCGTCGATCCGCAAAACTTCTTCGGCGGTCAAGCTGCGCACCGACGCCAGCATCCGCTTCGAAAAGGCGCAGGACCCGGTGAACACGGTGCGCGGCCTGGCCCGCGCCGTCGAGTTGCTGCAAGAGATTTCGCCCGGCATCCGCCTGGTGGGCGGGCTGGCCGATCGGATGCGCCCCATGACCGCGCCGCCGGCAATCGAACTTTCCCTGGCGTGGCTGGAGCGCAAGTTGGGGCGCGCCATCGCGGCCGCCGAGGTGCGGCGTATTCTGGAGAGTCTGGCGTTCGGCGTCAGCGAACCCGAGCCCGGCGTGTTCTCGGTGACCGTCCCCAGTTGGCGCGCCACCAAGGACGTGGCCATCAAGGACGATCTGGTGGAAGAGGTGGGCCGCATGGTGGGCTACGGTTCCATCACCCCACAGGCGCCGCTGGTGCCCGCCGCCGTGCCGCCCGGCAATCCGGTGCGCCGCTTCCAACACGAAGTACGCAATCTCTTCGTCGATAACGGGTTCACCGAAGTCTACAACTACAGCTTCCTGAGCGAGGAATCGGTGCGCGCCTTCGGCTTCGACCCGGCGGCGCACATCCGCGTCGCCAACCCCATCGCCAGCAATCAGGAATTGATGCGCGCGTCGCTATTGCCGGGCATCTGGAAGAACATCACCGGCAACGCCAAACACCGGGAGAGCTTCCGGCTGTTCGAAATCGGCCTGGAGATCCACCGCCGGGAGCAGGGGCTTCCGGACGAAATCCCGCACCTCGTGGCCGCGCTCTACGATCGCCAGGATGGCGGTATCTTCGAGCTCAAGCGCGTCGCCGAATGCCTGCTGCCCGGGGCGCTTACCGTCCCCGCCGAAGCTCGCGGCTACGAGCATCCCGCGCGCGCCGCGGAAATCGAGTGGAAAGGCGCGGTGGTGGGACGCCTCTTCGAATTGCATCCCGGGTTCGTGGAGAACGGGCGCGCGGCGATTCTCGATCTGGATCTGCGCCTCGTGGAATCGCTCAGCGGCGAACCGGCGAAGTACACGCCCATCCGGCGCTATCCGTCGAGCGCCTTCGACCTCTCGGTGATCGCGCCGTTACGCGAGCTGGCGGGCAAGCTGGAAGCCGCCGTGGCCGGTTTCGCCGGCCCGCTGCTCGAGTCCATTCGATTCGTGCGCCAGTATGCCGGTCCACCGCTGGCCGATGGCATGAAGAGCGTCAGCTTCCGCCTGACCGTCGGCTCGCCCGAGCGCACGCTTTCCTCCGACGAGATCGCCGCCATCCGCGCGGCCATCATCGAGCGCATGCGCGACTTGGGCTACGAACTGCGCGTGTAGCGTAGGCGTCCCGCCTGCCATGCCGGTATTCGTACCGGCATTCTTCGTAAGAACGCCGGCAAGGACGCCGGCGTGGCAGCCTAAAAGGCTACGCCACGCGGTACTTGTCGCGGCATTCTTTCGAGCAGAAATGCAGCAGTTCGCCGTTCACCGTGCGGGTCACGCTGGCTCCCGTGGAAACATAGGTTCCGCAGACGGGATCTTTCTTCAACTCGCCGCCCGACACGACGCTGGGCCGGGAAGGCGGCGGGGCAGACCGATCCTGCCGCGTCACGTCGCGTCCGGCCTGGAAGAGACTGCGCAAGATCGAGCGCAGCAGAGCGAAGACCAGCAGGGGCAGGAGAAGATCGATGATGAGATAACGCAGCATGGGAGCGGGGTGGGGAAACGACGCCCCCACCCCGGAACTCGCTAACGCGCCTTACTTCTTTTTCTTGGCGGGCGCGGCGTTGGGATTCTTGTACGACGTATCCACCTTCGAACCCAGAGATTCCAGCATGCCTTTGGCGGAGTCGGCGAACTGCCCGGTGGGCGCCAGTTGCAGGTACTTCTGGAACGCTTCCGCCGTACCGTCTACCGGCGTCACCTTGCCATCGGCGGCGATCGACGCTTTGCCCATCAGATAGACTCCCCACTGATAGTAGGATTCGGCATGGTTCGGGTCGAGCTCGATGGCCTTCTTGAATGCCTGTCCGGCCGGTTCGGACTGTCCGGCATTCACCAGCATGGCGCCCATATTGTAGTAGTATTGCCCGGCCTTGGGCGGATCGATCTCTGCCGCCTTCTTCAGTTCCGCCTCCATCTCCGGGAACTTCTTGGCCTTGCCGAGCGCCAGCGCAAAGTTGTTGTGCGTGGCCGCGTCCGACGGATTCAGCTCCAGCGCCTTGTTGTAGCAATCGATGCCCAGGGCCATTTCGGCGTCGAATTCCGCGCCGGTCTTGGCCGTCGCATTGTTGACGTGCGCGTCGGCGAGCTGGGCCCACACCGCGATCTGCTTCGGATCCAGTTCGCTGGCCTTGGTCAGGTTGGTGACGGCGGTGGGATAATCCTTGGCTTGCATGGCCGTGAGGCCGGCCGAGAAGGCGTCGTTCAGTTCCTTGTTTTTCTTCATCGACGCTTCGCGGTCTTTGAGGGCCTTCTCGTAGGCGTCCTTCTGCTCCTTGGTCATGCCGCGTTCCTGATCTTTGGTTATGCCCGCGCCGCTCGCCGCCGCCGCGTTCATCTTGGCATTCTGCGCAGCCCGCGCTTGCGCGGATTTCTGCAGATCGAAGTTGATCGGAGTCGGGTCGCCCAGTTTGGTGCGCACGCCGTTTACCACGTCCACTTCCTTGCCATCTATCTCCACGCTGATGTTATAGGTGCCCAACGGCAGACCATTGTAGAAATAGTGGCCTTTCTTGTTCGTGTTGCACTTGTAGTTGCCCTTGATATCGGTACGCACGAGTTTGACTACGGCGTTGACTTTCGGGGCCCCATCCTCGCCTTTCACGTCGCCTTCGATCGCCGTGATCTGGGCGAAAGAGGTCAGAGCCAGCAGGCAGGCTCCGGCCGCGGCTACAAGCAGGTTGCGAAACTTCATAGAAAAAACCTCCAACTAGAGACGATTCAGTATTAAACTCCACTATACCGTAACAGGTTTTGCTTGCAAAACTCTATTCATCAAACAGGCCGATCTGTTCTTTTGCAGCCGGTTTGGCCTTACGCTTCTTCAACGGGCTGCCCACCACGCCCAGCACGTCGACCGCGGCCAGCGAACCTCTGGGCGCCCACACGCGCTGCTGGTTGCCGAATGAATCGGGTGGGATCACGGTGAACCCGCCGGCTTCCAAGAGCATGAGATTGTTGGGGATAATCCCCTCCAGGACGGCCCCGTCCCGAAATCGGAGGCTGACCCACAGGCCCGCCATCTTGGGCCGTGTCTGAAAAACCTGGCGCTCCGGCTCGGCCGCGCCCTCGAATTCCCTGACGAAGGCCACCAGCTTGATATCGGGATAGGGAACGATCGAGGCATGCCCCTGATCCGAAATCAGTTCCACCCCCTCCGGCTGGAGAAACGAGGCCGGGTTGATGTAACCGGCCAGGGTTTCCCGGTCGTAGCGGCGGATCAGCGCTTTTTTGGTCGTGGAGGCGGGCAATTTTCCTCTTTGCAACAACTATGTTTCAAACATTTAGCGGCTTATTGTATCATTGGCACGATGTCTGGAGCGCATACGGAAGGTTCGGCACACCTGCGTAACCAGATTACCGCCTTTTTGAATTTCTGCCGTCTGGAGAAGGGCCTGTGCGCCAATTCCCTCGACGCTTATTCCACGGATCTTGCTCGTTTTAAAGAATTTATTGGCGATTCCGCAGATTTGCCGGGAACCGCGGGAATCCGTCTTCATATCGATAATCTGTACCAATCCGGGCTCAGCGGACGCTCCGTCGGCCGTCACCTCACGACCATTCGCAACTTCTACGGTTTTCTCCTGAGGGAAGGCGAAGTCTCCGCCGACCCCACCGAGCACCTGCGCACCCCAAAGCAGTGGCAAACTATTCCTAAGTATCTGAATCTGGAAGAGATCGAGAGAATTATAAAGGCCGCGGACGTGACCCGTCCGACCGGTGTGCGCGATCGCGCCATGATGGAACTGCTGTACGCCTCCGGGCTGCGGGTGAGCGAATTGTGCAAAGTCGGGGTGGGCGATTTGAACCTGGACTTTGGCGTTCTACGGACTACCGGAAAGGGCAATAAGCAGCGCCTGGTGCCTGTGGGCAAAGTCGCCGTCCGCGCCGTCCGGGCCTGGCTCGAAACCGGCCGCAGCGCGCTACTCAAGGGACGCGCCAGCCGATACCTTTTTATAACCGCGCGCGGCGGGTGCCTCACCCGTCAAGCGTTCTGGAAGCTCCTGGCTGCCTACGGCAGGAAAGCCGGCATCTTCCGCGGGCTCTCGCCCCATGTGCTCCGTCATAGCTTTGCCACCCATCTGCTGGAGGGTGGCGCCGACCTGCGCAGTGTGCAGGTCATGCTGGGTCACGCCGATATCTCGACCACCCAGATTTATACCCATGTCATGCGGTCGAGGCTTCGAGACACCGTTGAGAAACACCACCCCCGGGCATGAGGCGAGCCCTCTGGGGCCGCCGTTCGGGAAAATCTTGTAAGGTCGAAGGCGCAACGCGATGAGCGATTACATTTACATGCTGGAGAGCCACCTGAGCCCGGATCAGAATCGGGCGGTTGAAGACACGCAGGCAGCCGCGGGTCTGGCGAACGCGAACGTCTTCCTGACCGGAGGGGCCATGCGCGACATGCTGGCCGGCTTCCGGATCCGCGACCTGGATTTCGTCGTGGAAGGCAACGCGCTGAAAGTCGCCAAAACAATTTGCGAGCGAACCGGAGCGGTCACCGTTTCAGCCGACGAGAACCGCAAGACAGCCGAACTCGTCTTTCCCAGCGGCGTGACGGCGCAGATCGCCATGTCGCGGCAGGAAAAGTACGCCCGCGCCGGCGCCAAGCCGCAGGTTTCGCAGGCCACCATTCAGGAGGATCTGCGCGGCCGCGATTTCACCTGCAACGCCATTGCGCTTTCCCTCAACCGCGCCTCCCGCGGCCTGCTGCTCGACCCCATGAACGGCCTGGCGGATATCGAGCGCAAGGAGCTGCGCGCCGTCAGCGCCTACGGCTTCTACGACGATCCCTCGCGCCTGCTGCGCCTGGTGCGCTACCGCGTGCGGATGGCCTACACGGTGGAAGACCGCACGCAAATGCAGGTCGCCAACGCGCGCGAAGCGGAGGTGGAAAAGCACATCCCGGCGCGCGCCCTGGGCGACGAACTCAAGCGCATCGGCGCGGAAGACAGTCCCACGGAAATCTTTAAGGGCCTGGAAGAAGCCGGTCTGCTCCCGCTTTTCTCTTCCGCCCTGGTCGCGAAACTGAACCTGCATGGGCTGGCGAAGTATGAGAAGGCCATCCGGGTACTTCCCGAGGACGCGCGCTGGCGGGCGGCGCGTTTCGGAACCTTCCTCTACTGCCTCGGCGAGAAGTTCGCGCCCAAGGACAAACAGGCGCTCATCAAGGCGACCGAAATGCCCAAGAGCGATCTCGACGAGTGGCAGAAAATCGAGGCGCGCGGCAAGAAACTGGAGGCCGCGCTGCGCGCCCCGCGGGTCCGCAAGCCCTCGCACGTCTATCACATTTTGGCGGGCGCCGCGCCCGAAGACGTGCTCTTCGTGCTCTACCACTCTGCCCTGAAACCGGTGCAGGAACGGCTGCGCAACCACTTCCAGAAGTATGCACTCACGGTGCAGGAGATCACTCCCGAAGAGTGGGCGACCATCGAAGCCAAGCCGGGCACTCCGAAATACGCCAAAGCGCGCGAGGAGTTCATCGGCGAGATCCTCAACCGCAAGCCCCCCAAGCCGGTCGAAGAAGAGGTCCCGCCTCCGCCGCCTCCTGCGCCCGAGCCCGTGATGGGGCGGCGGGGGAAATAAGCAGGCGGGGCAGGAAGAAGCCCGCCCCACCGAAGAATGCCCCGAAGAATCGGGGCATGGCAGCCTAAAAGGCTACGCTACCTGCTGAACGCCGCGAAGGCTGCCGCGCGGGGCGGTTTCGCCCGAGTGGATGCGGCCGGCAGGTTGCGGTGCTCGTCGGGGGCGCCCATGGTGCGGAATTCATGCTGATCCGTCCGGATCGCCACCCGGTGGCCGTCGCCACGGACGATCTTGCCCGCCGCCACCAGTTGCAGCGGCGCCACGTTGTGTAACAGAACCGGCCAAACTATCGACAGCTCCGCATTCAGTCCCTCGGGCAGATGGCGCCCCGCGTCGAAGAGGACTCCCCCACTGGAGACATCGATGGTATATCCCGTCCCCGTGTCCAGCACGCGACGCCGCCGGATGAGCTTCCACTTCAGTTCCAGTTGCAGGTGATACCGGCGGTTCTGGCGCCGGTCTCCGTTGATGGCATCGCTCTTCGGCGCCGGTTTGACCCAAGACTCGGTGGAATCCATATTCATCCTTATCGTTATCGTTACCCGGACTGAGTACATTATCCGCAGGCTTGCGGCCAAACAATAGTAATGCTGGTACTTCCGGGGTACTCGCGGTTCTACGCCAAGCCCTTGTCCGGATATCCCTCCCCCGACGCCTTGCTATCCTCTTTAAGAGCAGACGGATCTTTCCTCTGGCCGAAGGAGTTGTTCAACGTGCGTGGTCTAGATCTCTGCTCCCTGTTCCTCGGCGCGGTCCTGCTTGTGTCCGCACAGGAGTTCCAGGAGCTTCAAAAGAAGGCAAGCGAGTTTACACTCCCCAACGGGCTGCACTTCATCGTGCTGGAACGGCACGAGTTGCCCGTGGTGTCGTTTCATACCCTGGTGAACGCCGGCAGCATTCACGATCCCCGTGGGGAAACCGGTATCGCCCATATGTTCGAGCACCTGGCGTTTAAGGGCACCGAGACCATCGGCACGCGCAACTGGCCCGAGGAAAAGAAAGAGCTCGACGGCGTCGAGGAAGCCTACGACCGCATGCAGGCGGAAGCCAACAAGGGCAGCAAAGCCGACCAGGCGCGGGTCGAGACGCTGCGCAGTCAATTGCGCGTGGCGATCGACGGCGCAGATCGCCTGGCCGCGTCCGGCGACTACCGCCGGATCACGGAAGAAAACGGCGGTATCGACATGAGCGCCAGGGTTTCCGCCGACGCAACCCAGTTTGCCTGTAGTCTTCCTTCCAACCGCGCGGAACTCTGGTTTCTGATGGAGTCGCAGCGTCTGCTGCACCCCGTCTTCCGCGAGTTCTACTTGGAGCGCGGGGTGGTTCTGGAGGAATACCGGCGGCAGGTGGAGGCCAACCCGCAGGGCAGGCTGGCGGCGGAGTTGCTGTCGGGCGCCTTCCGGGCGCACCCCTACGGCCAGCCTCCGGGCGGGTGGCCCAGCGACATTGTGAACCTCCGCCGCGCCCACGCCCAAGCCTTCTTCGACCGTTATTACGTGCCCGGCAACATCACCGTCGCCATCGTGGGCGACATCACCGGGGCGGAGGCGAGGCGCCTGGCGGAGCGCTACTTCGGCCCGATGGCCGCCAAACCGATGCCGCCTCCGGCGATCACTGAGGAACCGCCGCAGAACGGCCCCAAGAGCCAGGTTCTGGAGATGCCCGGGCCGCCGTTGATGGCAATCGGCTACAAGCGTCCCAGCCAGTACGATAAGGACAATCTGGTGTTCGATTTGATCGAGATTCTCCTCTCCCAGGGACGGACGGGCCTACTCTACGGCGAGCTGGTGCGCGATAAGCGGCTGGCCCAGCAAGCCGTGGCGATTGCCGCCGCTCCCGATGGCCGCTATCCCGATTTGTTTGTTTTCCTGCTGATGCCGGCGCAGGGCCGAACGGTGGAGGAGAATCAGCGCGCGCTCGAAGACCTGCTCGGGCGGTTGAAGACCGCCCCGCTCGACGCCCAGTTGCTGGCGCGCAGCAAAGCGCAGGGACGTGCCAACCTCATCCGCCGGATCGCCGGCAACCGCGACCTGGCGGCCATGCTCGCCTCCGAATCGGCCACCTATGGCGACTGGCGCAGGCTGTTCACGTCGCTGGACGATCTGAATCGAGTGAAGCCCGAGGATGTGCAGCGGGTAGCCACCCGCTACTTCGTGGCAACCGGCCGCACCATGGTGTATACCGTTCTGCCCGGCCAGTCCAATGCTCCGCCGCCCGCCAAGGCCCCGGAGCGCAGGCCCGGAGGTCCGCAATGAAAACCTGGCTCGGCATGCTGCTTCTGGTGGCCTCCGCCCGTGCGCAGAGTGACGCCATACCGGGATTAGGACGACAGCCCGCGGCGCCACCCGCCGCCGGGCGCGGCAGGGGAGCCGCGACAGCTCCCGCGGCCGCCGGCGGCGTTAGCGTTGGGTCGCCCAAGGATCTCCGGTATCCGCCGCTGCGCGCCATCCAGGCGCCGGATTTCGCCGTCTTTACGCTGCCCAACGGCATCAAGCTGTATCTGCGGGAAGATCACGATCTACCCGTGGTCGGCGGAGTCGCGCTGGTTCGCACCGGCACTCTGCTGGATCCACCGCAGCGGACCGGCCTGGCGCAACTCGCCGGAATCGCCCTGCGAACCGGCGGCACTTCCCTCAAGACCGGGGATCAGATCGACACCTTGCTGGATAACTTAGCCTCCACCGTCGAGTCGTCCATCGGCGACTCCTACGGCACGTTCTCCTTCGGCGGATTGAAAGAAAACGCTCCGGCCACACTGCAACTGTTCAAGGAAATACTCACCCAGCCCGGCTTCCGGCCGGATAAGATCGAGATTGCCAAAACCCAGTTGCGGGTGGCCGTCTCGCACCGCAACGACAGCGCCGGCGCCATCGCCGACCGCGAATTCGCCCGGCTCGTCTATGGTAAGGATTCGCCTTACGGGCGGCAGGTGGAGTACGCCACGCTCAACCGCGTTTCCCGCGGCGACCTGCGCGCGTTCCACCAGCGATACTTTTTCCCGGCCAACGTGATGCTGGGCGTCTGGGGCGATTTCAACAGCGCCGAGATGAAGGCTTCGCTGGAAAAGCTCTTTGCCGATTGGACCGTGCGGCAGGAGCCGGCGCCACAATTCGAGAAGGTAAAAAACGCGCCCTCGCCCGGCGTCTTCCTGGCGGAGAAAAAGGACGCTGCGCAAACATTCTTCACCATCGGCCACCTTGGCGGCCAGCGCGACGACAAGGACTATGCCGCGCTGGAAATCCTCGCCGGCATCCTGGGCGGGGCACGGAGCCGCATCGCCGCGCGCCTGCGCACCACGCTGGACATGACTGCCGCCTGGAACGCCGACTACGCGCAAACGGGCTTGTTCGAAGTTTCCGGCAGCGTCAACAGCCTCTTCACGGTCGAGACCATCAATGCGATCCGGGAGGAGATCGAGCGCCTGCGCACCGCCGAAGTCGCGGACGACGAGTGGAGGAAGGCCCGCGAGGCCGCGGTCGACAGACTGGTCTTTGCCGACCAAACGCGGGCCAGATTGTTCGCGCACCAGATGATTCTGGATTACTGGGGCTATCCGAAGGATTACCTCCAACGGTATCAAAATGCGCTTCAATCCGTGACGCGCGCCGACTTGCTGCGCGTGGCCAAACAATACCTCAATCCCGCCAGTCTCACCATGGTGGTGGCGGCCAACCCAACCATGTTCGGAGAACCGCTGGAGAAGCTGGGCCCGGTAACCAGGCTCGATGTCGCCATCCCGGAAGCCAAGCCCGAGGCGGTGGAAAGCAGCGATGCCAGCCTCGCCGAAGGCAAGCGGATGTTGCTCAAGGCGCAGGCGGCCGCGGGGGGAGCCGAAAAGTTGGCCGCCGTCAAAGACTACACCGTGATTACGGAATACGCAGTCGATCCCGCGGTGGCCGGTGTCGGCGGCTCCAAGGTCGTGCAGACCGAAAGATGGGTGGCGCCGTCGACCCTCCGCCAGGACGCCACTCTTCCCGCCGGCCGCGTGACTTTGTACACCGATGGCAAGCTCGGCTGGCTCTCCAACCCGCAGGGATGGGGCGGCCTCGCGGGCGTGCAGCGCGCCCGGGCGTTCGGAGACTTATTCCGCGTCTACTACCGCCTGCTGCTCAGCGACCGCCTCGAAGGCCGCACCGTCAATGCGATCGACGACTCCACCGTGCAGATCGGCGATCCCACCGGCCAGGTAGCCAGCTTGGAATTCGACGCCGTCACTCACCTGGCCAAACGCCTCTCCTGGGACGCACCGCAGGACGGCGGAGCGTCCCTATATCACGAGGAAGTCTACGACGATTTCCGCGACGCCGGAGGGATCGAGGTTCCCTTCAAGATCACCGTCAATGAAGGCGGGCGCAAGTTCGCCGACGTGGTGGTGAAAGATTATAAAATCAATACGGGCTTGAACCCCCTGGAGCTGGCCCGCAGAACGCCATGAGAAGCACCGGACCGCTGTTCCTTTCGCTGGCGCTCGCCGCCGGCGCCCTAGCCGCCGAGACCGCCCACGAGCGCGGCAAGCGGGTGGTCGACGAAGCGCTGCAAGCGGCAGGCGGAAAAGCGTACCTCGCCATGGAAGACCGCGTGGAATCGGGCCGCGCCTACTCGTTCTACCGGCAGCAACTGGAAGGTCTCTCCATCGCCAAAATCTATACGCGCTACCTGACGCCCGTTCCCGGAAAGCCCTCGGTGCGCGAACGGCAGTGTTTTGGCAAGGACGAATCCAGCGGCGTGCTCTTCAATCGGGAGGGCGCCTGGGAATTCAACTTCCACGGAGCGCGCTCGCTGGACCCGAAGCGCATCGAAAACTGGCGGGATGGCACCCTGCGCAACGTCTTCTACATCCTCCGCCAGCGCCTCGGCGAGCCCGGCATGGACTTCTACTCCCGCGGGGGCGACCTCTACGACAATCTGCCCGTGGAGATCGTGGATATCACCGATGCCGACGGCCTCACGGTGACCGTATACTTCAGCCGGTTGAACAAACTGCCGGTCCGCCAGGTGCTCAAACGGCGCAATCCGGATTACAAGGATTTCGACACCGAAGAGACCCTCTTCGCCAGATACCACGACGTGGGCGGCGGCGTCATGTGGCCGCTCAGCATTCGCCGCCTGCGCAACGGCGATAAGATCTACGAGATCAACTCCGAGAGCGTGCAGATCAACAGGAGTCTTCGCGACAATCTGTTCACGCTCTCCGCGAAGCTCAAAATCCTGCCGCCGGCCAAGTAAGTGGAGCACCTATCCGCTCTCGAGCAGCGCTATCGCGCGCGCCATGCCCGCGGCTGGCTGCGCCGCGCCCTGGAGCCTCCCGCGCCGTTCGTCATGAACCCGCGCGAGCCCACCGATTTCCCTCTGGGCCGCTGGAATCTCTACATCGGCGGGGCCGGCCGCACCGTCCCCGGCTATGTCAATCTCGACCTTTCCCCATACCGGGCGTCGATATCGCCGCCGATGCGGAGCAGTTGCCGTTTGCCGACGCCGTCTTCCAGCGCGTGGAATGCGACGCCGTGCTGGAACACGTGCGCGATCCCGTCCGCGCCACGGGCAAGCTGCGCCGCGTGCTTGCCCCGGGTGGCTACCTGCGCCTGCTGACGCCCTTCTGCCACCCGTTCCACGAATATCCCAAGGACTATCGGCGTTTCACGCTCGACGGGTTGAAGCAGCTCGCCGGGGACCTCGAAGTGGTGGCCGAAGGCTGGTGCACCGGCCCCACCGCGACCCTGCTGGTGGTCGGCATGGAATACGTCAAGGGCCTGCTGCCCTGGCGCTGGTGGCGCGGCGGCGTGCATTTCACTTTGGGCTGGCTGCTCTTTCCGCTGCGCTACCTCGATCTCCCGCTGCTCGGAACGGCGCGCGCCGGGCGCATCGGCAATCACTGCTACCTGTGGCTGCGCAAGCGCGAGTAATGCCTGTAGAGTAGCCTTTCAGGCTGCCATGCCCCCATTCTTGGGGGCATTCTTCCTCCCCAGATGGTCTGTCTTACTTCCGCGCCGTCACCGTGACTTCGATGTGGGCCGCCGCCGCCGCGAGCTTGGTCACCCCGACCGTGGTGCGCGACGGCCGAGGGTCGGCGAAGAAGGTCACATAGACCGCGTTCATCCGCGGAAACAGGTCCATATCGGTGAGGTAGACCTGCACCGACACCACGTCTTTGTACGTCATGCCGGCGGCTTTCAGCACGATTCCGATATTGCCCAGCAGGGTCTTCACCTCGGTCTCGAAATCGGCGGGGATCTGTTTGGTCTTGAGGTCCTGGCCGACCTGGCCGGAGACATAGAGCGTGCCATCCACCAGGATTCCGGGGCTGAAATTCGCCGTGCCGCCGGCGAATTCGGGCGGCGAGATCGCCTTCTTCTCGGCCGCCAGCGGCAGGGCCAACAAAACGAGTAGCGCGCAAAGGTTTCGCATGCGTGCAATGTAGCATAGAGAAGGGGTGGCGATTTGCGATTTTCGAGCATGATTACAGCGGTGGATGCCCACGCGTGCGGCGAGCCGGGGCGCGTAATCACCGGCGGCGTGCTGGACGTCCCGGGGCAGACCATGTTCGACAAGAAGAACTGGATCGAGAAACACGCCGACCACATCCGCCTGCGCATGCTGCGCGAGCCGCGCGGCTACCCGGCGTCCTGCTGCAACCTGATCCTGCCCTCCCACCACCCGGAAGCCGACGCCGGATTCGTCATCATGGAGCAGGTGGAATACCCGCCCATGTCCGGCACCAACACCATCTGCGTGGTCACGGTGCTCATCGAGACCGGCATGGTGAAGGCCGTCGAGCCGGTGACCCATCTCAAGCTGGAAACGCCCGCCGGCCTGATCGCGGTGGACGCGGAGGTGCGCCAGGGCAAGGTGCGGAAGGTGACGTTCCGCAACGTCCCGGCGTTCGCCACGCACCTGGACGCCAAGGTGGAGGTCCGCGGTCTGGGCACGGTGACGGTGGACGTGGCATACGGCGGCATGTTCTACGTGATTGCCGATGCCGAACCGCTGGGGCTTACGCTGGAGCCGGAGGAAGGGCGCGACATCGTCCGCATCGCGGAGATGATCAAAGCAGCAGCGCGGGAACAACTGCCGGTGGTGCATCCGGAGAACCCCGCGATCGCCGGGGTCACGATCGCGCAGCTTTCGGGGCCGCCCTCGCTGGTGGAGGCGCATCGCAAGAACGCCGTGGTGGTATCGACCGGGACGCTCGATTGGGCGCGGCCGGAAACCTGGACCGGCGTGATGGACCGCTCGCCCTGCGGCACCGGCACCTGCGCCAAGATGGCGGCGCTGCATGCCAAGGGACAGCTCGGGCTGTACGAGGATTTCGTCCACGAAGGCATTCTAGGCACCACGTTCACCGGACGCCTGCTCGAAGAGACGCGCGTCGGCGAGTACGCCGCCGTGGTGCCGTCGCTCTCCGGACAGGCGTGGATCACCGGCTTCGCGCAGTACGTGGTGGATCCGGAAGACCCGTTCCCCAACGGCTTCACGGTGGGCGACATCTGGGGGAAGGCGTGAAGGGTTTGACGGTCGGATTGACGCGCCGGAGGCGGCGTTGATAGAGTGAGGACAGCTTCCACACGAGCGCGAGGAGACGCGGCGCATGACCGGAATCCAGTTCGTCACCGATGAGAAGGGCCGCAAGGTGGCCGTTCAGATCGATCTGAAAAAACACGGCGCGAGATTGGAGGATTTCTGGGACGGGCTGATTTCGGAATCGCGCCGCCAGGAAAAGGGAATACCGCTTGAAAAGATCAAAGCGGACCTCGTAAAACGCGGTCGGATGCGTGGGTGAATATCTCGTTCGGGTAAAACCTTCCGTCCGGAAGGAACTCGAAGCGTTACCGGAGAGCGTGCTGGCCCGTGTCGTCCAAGAACTCGAGTCGCTGGGCCATGCGCCACGGCCCACGGGATGCAAAAAGCTGAAAGGCTACAAAGATCAGTGGCGCGTCCGGGTCGGTGACTGGCGGGTGGTGTACATCATCGACGATGCGGCGAAGCTCATCAGCATTACGCGCATTGCCCATCGGCGCGAGGTGTACGAGCGCTGATTGCGGGGCGCGTCGCTCGTCAGCCCTACAATTGGAACTGGGACACTACCGTGAAACCTGTATACATCGCCACCTTTCACCAGTCGAAGTTCGGCAAGCTGATGGGCATGACCGTGCCGCAGATTCTGGACGCTGCCATCCAGGGCGCCTGCCGGCAAATCGGCGCGGAGCCCGCGGCATTGGACGTGGGCAGCGTCGCCGCCGCCTGCAATTTCTCCCTCAACCAGCAAGGTTTGCTGGCCGGCCTGATGGCCGACACGCCGGGCATGGCGGGCAAGCCCATCGAGAGTGTGGAGAACGCCTGCGCCTCGGGCGGGCAAGCCGTCCTCTCCGTGATCCAGAAACTGCAACTGGGCATCGGCGACACCGGCATCGCCGTCGGCTACGAAAAGATGCGCGACGGGGAAGGCAAGATGGACGGCAAGCTCATTGGCAAGGTGCTCGGCTATTTTTCCCACCCCGACGAGCGCGCGGGCAAGGTCTTCGTCTTCCCCCACATCTTCGCCGAAGTCATGCGCGAGTACATGGACGCCTACGGTGTCACGGAGCGCGATCTGGCCGCCATCGCCGTGCAGGAATATGCCAACGCGCAATTCAACCCCTGGGCGCAGATGAACAAAGTGCAAATCACGCTCGACCAGGCGCTCAAGATCGAGGGCTTCAACCGCTACGTGGTCGAAGGGCTGCCGCTGAAGACCTACGATTGCTCGCAGATCACCGATGGCTACGCGTCGCTGATCCTGGCCACCGGGGAAGGGCTGGCGAAACTCGGCGTGGCGAAATCCGAGTGCGTGGAGGTGGCCGGTTGGGGACAGGCCACCGATCCCCTTCGCAAGGCGGGCCGCGACGTGCTGCATCCGGCGGGCGCATACCGTGCCATGGGCGCGGCCTACCGCATGGCGCGCCTCACGCCGGAAGACGTGAACGTCGCCGAAGTGCACGATTGCTTCACCGTGATGGGAGCGCTGGGCACGGAGGTGATCGGCAAGGCATGGCCCGGCAAGGGCGCCCGATACTGGGTGGAGGGCAAGGCGGCGCCCGATGGCGAGTGCGCCATCAACACCTCCGGTGGGCTGATCGCCAAGGGACACCCCATCGGCGCCACCGGAATCGCCATGATCGGCTGGAGCGCGCTGCAACTGCTCGGCAAAGTGCCGGCCGGTCTGCAGGTGAAAAATCCGCGCGCCGCCGCGACGTTCAATATCGGCGGCCCCATCTGCGCCAGCGTGTGCACCGTCCTGTCAACTCATTGAACGATGTAACCCAAACCGGTCCCCAGAGTTGTGAAGTGCCGTGTAGTATACTGGCCGCTTCAGATCTACATTCGGAATCGAAAAGGAAGAGCCATGTTGCCAGACTACCTTGCGAAAGCAGTGCCGAACCCGATGGGGAAACGCGCGCCGTGGTATGCCAATACCGCGCCCACTTATGCCGGAATTTTTCTCTGGATCGCCTTCTATCAACAGATGGCGGGAGGAACGCTGCAACATGGCGGACTGGCGCTCTGCCTGGTCGCGCTGGCGGTTGCGGGAATCCTCAGCTATGCCCTGTACTATCGCGTTCCGGCGATGCTCGGGATGAAAACCGGGTTCCCGCTCTACGTGGTGGGAGCTTCCACGTTCGGCACGGCCGGCGGCTATATCATGCCGGGCCTGCTGATGGGGGTGCTGCAGATTGGCTGGTTCGCGGTGGGCACGTTCTTCTCCGCTGATTACATTCTGCGTGGGATGGGGATGGCATCGAAGCCGGGTACGCTGTCCTTCGGCATCGTGTGCGTGTTGTGGGGCGCCTGCATGGCGTTTGCGGGAGCCAAAGGGGTGCAGTATGTTTCCAAGATCGCGCTGTTCCTGAATGCCATTCCGCTCTTGATGCTGCTGGTGGTCTTCTTTCAGACTTCGGGCGGTGTCGCGAGCTATCACGTGGCGGCTGCGCAACAAAATTCGTTCGGCGCATTCACCACGATGATCGCCATCGTGATCGGGTTCTTCGCCACGGCGGGCGCGGCGGGCGCGGATTTCGGCATGAACGCGCGCGATGAAAGGGACGTGCGCTGGGGAGGCTTGGTGGGCATCGCGCTGGCCGTGCTGGTGGCTGGCGGGCTGCCGCTCGCGGCGGTAGCGGGCGCCCACGGCAGCGGGCTGACGCAAAGCTGGGATTTCGGCGAAGTCGTGCAGGCCATCGGCGGGCCGATCGCGTCGGCGATGCTGTTCCTGTTCGCCGTCGCTTCGATTCCGGCTTCGTGCTTCTGCGCGTTCATCGCGGGCAACAGCTTCAACACCATGATTCCGGGAGTGCCGCGCGTGTCCAGCACGATGGCGGCCGGGGCGGTGGGCGTTCTGCTGGCGATCACCGGGGTGGCGGCCAACCTGATCGGGTTTTTCACCATCGTGGGCGCGAGCTTCGGACCGATCATCGGCGCCATGGTGGCGGACTATCTGCTGTCGGGCAAGAAGTGGAGCGGCCCGCGGGAAGGCGTGAACCTGGCCGGATATATCGCGTGGGCGGTGGGTTTCATCGTGGGCATTCTGCCGCTGGATGTGCTGCCGATCACGCTCTCGCCGGAGATGAAGAACTACGTGCAGCCGGCGGTGGTGTACAGCTTTATCGTCGGGCTGGTGGTTTACTACGCGCTGGCGAAAGCGGGGTTGCAGCCGAAGTCGGTCGAGATGCCGAAGGCGGCGTAGGGGGCACAACAGCACGGGGGATTTGTCTGCCAGAACAGTGCGTCACACTTGCCGGAAAGCCGCTTGATCCGCCAGATTCTGGCTGTCGGCTAGCGGCTATTCCTCACACGAGTTCCAGCCGGACCTGGCGGCCGACCGCGATAGCGGCCTTTTGCAGGGTGCTCAGGGTGACCGCATCGTTTTCGGGGTCCAGCAAGCGGTCGAGCGATGCACGGCTGGTATGCATTCGCCGCGCCATTTCGGCCTTGGAAAAGTTCTGTTCCTTCATGGCTGATTCAACCTGGCGGGCAAGGACGCGTTTGATGGCGGTGGCGGTAACCTCGTGGTAGATGCCCTCCTCGCGGAGCCAACTGTCGAAGGACGATCCGATATTGTTTTTCTTCATGCGCCTTCTCCTTTCTTCCGTCTGAGCGCCAGATCCAAATCCGACTTGGGCGATTTCTGCGTCTTCTTGATGAAGCCGTGAAGAAGCACCATGCATTCCGTCTCTACACAGAACAGAACGCGGGCAATCCGTCCCCCCGGCAAGTTGCTGCGCACTTCCCACAGTTCGCGACCGAGTGCCCTGACGAGCGGCATACCGATCGGCCATGAAAACTCTACATCCTTGATGTCCTCGCCGATGACCTTGCGATCCCCTGGGGCAAGCTTTTTCAGCCACTCCCGGACAGGCTCACGCCCACTGTTGGAGCGATAGAACCGCGCCGGCAGGCGCTTGAGCCCAGGGTCCATACGTCACAGTACCATTTTTGATACAGATGGGTCCACAGGCGACGAGAGAGGAGAGTGCCACGCTCTCGCCGGAGATGAAGAGCTACGTGCAGCCGGCGGTGGTGTACAGCTTTATCGTCGGCCTGGTGGTTTACTACGCGCTAGCGAAAGCGGGGTTGCAGCCGAAGTCGGTCGAGATGCCGAAGGCGGCGTAGGGGCCGGGGATTGGCGAATGTGGGGCCGTCGTGCCACATTTCCCGGCAAGCCGGTTGATAACGCACCCGCCGCAAGTTTCCAGCCTGCCCCATAAACTTAGCCCCACACAGGGGTGTGCGTGGGAGTAATATGGGTGGGGTGGCGTATGAATAAAAAGATTCTGTTATCCGCAACCGCCATGGTTGCCTCTCTTCTGCTATCGGGTTGTTCGGAGGCTCCGACACCGGCGAAGGTTGAGACTGAAGCGAAGAAGGAGCCTGCCAAGGCACCGGAGGCTGTGACCGCACAACTCGCGTTTTACGAGATGTACAAGCCGGCGCGTACCTGGGCGACCGATCTGCTGGCGCTCAGCGTGACCAGCGGCGAGGTGCCGAATATCAAGAATGAAGGCGGGAAGGCCGGGCTGTGGACCGCCATCTTCGTTTCCCCAAGCCGTAGGGAGGCGCGGAGCTTCACCTACGCGGTGGTCGACAACGGGGACATCCGAAAGGGTGTCAACATCAGCAACGCCCTTCCCTGGGGCGGCGCCACAAAAGAGAGCAAGCCGTTTTCCAACAGCGAGTTCGCAGTGGATTCCGATGCCGCCTACAAAGTGGCGGCGGACAAGGCCGAGGCACCATGGCTGAAGGCGCACCCCGGCGAGAAAGCCACGTTGCGATTGGGCAATGCATCGCGCTTCGCGGCGCCGATCTGGTACATCATGTGGGGAAGCACCAAGGGCGGCTATGCCGCGTTGGTGAATGCCACGACCGGCGCGATCGTCGAGAAGTAGCGCGGGCGTAAGGTCCCGCCGCTCTTGCCCGGTCAGTAGCTGGCGGGCTGGCCGGCCAACTCCATGGTGTCGCTGCCGACTCCTTCATTGGGGAGGCGGATGATGAAGCGCGTCCCCTTGCCCGGCGTGCTCTCGACTTCGATCTTGCCGTTGTGCGCCTTGACGATCCAGGCGACGAAGCTGAGGCCAAGGCCTAAACCCTGTTCGGGAGTGGGCGCGGTGCCCTGGCCGGGGACGCGGTAGAAGCGGTCGAAGATGTGCGGCAGATGCTCGGTGGGAATGCCGCGCCCATTATCCTCGACGGCGAGTTCGATAAACAGCGGCTGCACCTGAAGGGACATCGTCACGGCGCCGCCTTCGGGAGTGAACTTGAGCGCGTTGGAGAGCAGGTTGGTGATCATGCGCTCGATCTGCACGCGATCGACTTCGGCGGAGCACTCGGGCGGCAGTTGGGCGGTGAGGCGCACCCCGGCGGCTTCGGCGGGGATCTGGAACTGATCGACCAGGTCCTCGACTATTTCGCAGAGGTTGAGACGCGATTTCTGGAGCACGATCTGACCAGTCTCGGCCTGGGAGAGCAATAGCAGGGCGCGCACGATCTGGCTGAGTCGATCGATATCGGTGAGGGCGTTGAACATGGCCTCGCGGTATTGATCGGTGGTTTGGGCGGTGAAGAGAGCCACCTCGAGTTGGCCGCGGATGGCGGTGATGGGAGTGCGCAGTTCGTGGGAGACGTCGGCGGAGAACTGGCGCATCTGCTGGAAGCTGGCTTCCAGACGCTCGATCATGCGGTTGAAGGTGAGAATCAGGTAATCGAGCTCGTCGCCGGCGCCGCGCGTGGGAATGCGCATGCTGAGATTGGAGCCGGAGATGCGTTGCGCGGCCTGCGACACGGCGAGCACCGGGGTGAGCGCCCGGCCGGCCATGTAATATCCCAGCAGCGAGCCAAGAATCAGCGCGCCGGGGATCACGCCGGCGAAGATCCACGTATAGTCGTGCAGCGTCTTGACGTTGTCCGCATAGGATGCGCCGATGGCGACATAGTAAGGCGCTCCGTGCCCTTCCGAATAGACGATACCGCCGCGGATCTTGACGGGCTCGCCGGTGGAAGTCTTGCGGTCTTCCAGGAAGATCTTGGGTTTGGGGGAGGCCAAGGCCTCCAGCACCTTCTTGCGGATGTCGGCCGGCTTGTCGACGCCGATGTCGTCGTAGGCGGTGGAGACGGCGGGTTCGTGGGTAACGGAATCGGGGATGGGGTTGCCGAACTGGTCGGCGACCATATAGATTTTGCGGGTGTCGAGGACGATCGTGGTCTCGTCCGGATCGTCCTCGTCGTAATACCACGCCGAACCCATGCGGTTGCCAAAATCGAGCACCGGCTCGATGCGCATGTATCCCTTCATGGCGGCCCAGTCGTCCTTAAGTTCTTCCTGGATCTGGTTGTCCAGCGTGTTGGCGAGGCGGGCACGGAAGGCGATGGCGACGCCGGTCAACAGCACGGTGAAGAGCACCGCGTAGCTGATGGTGAGGCGGAAGCGAAGGCCGCGAAAGAGGCGGCGGAAATCGCGCTTGCGGCTCACCTCGCGGCTCACATCACACCTGGGGAGCGGCGGGCGGGCCGGCGGGCCTTTCGCCCGTCTTCTCGGGCGCTTCGATCATGTAGCCGATGCCGCGCACGGTTTGGATGAGCTTCTGCGGGTAGCGATCGTCGATCTTGCTGCGCAGATGGCGGATATAGACATCGACGATGTTGGTGAGCCCGTCGTAATCCATATCCCAGACGTGTTCCACGATCATGGTGCGGCTGAGGGGGCGGCCCTTGTTGCGCATCATGTATTCGAGGATGCCGAATTCCTTGGGGGCGAGGTCGATGGTTTCGGCGCCGCGGACCACCTTCCGGCGGATGCAATCGAGGGTGAGTTCGGCCACCTGCAGACGCTCGGGGGTGGGTTGGCCGCGGCGCAGGAGCGCGCGGACGCGCGCCAGAAGTTCAACAAAGGCGAAGGGCTTGACGAGGTAATCGTCGGCGCCCTGTTCCAGGCCCTTGACGCGATCGTCCAGCGCGCCCCGGGCGCTCAGGATGAGCACCGGGGGGCCGACTTTGCGGTTGCGAATTTTTTCCAGCACCTGGAGGCCGTCCATGTCGGGCAGCATCCGGTCCAGAATCACCAGGTCGTAATCGGTGGCGTGGATGCACTCCAGCGCGGCCGCGCCGGTAAGCGCGGCATCGACCGCGTAGCCCGCGCCTTCGAGGCCCCGGCAGAGGAAGTCGGCGATGCGCTTTTCATCCTCGACAACTAGAAGTCTCATGTGATTCCAGCTTAACGCAAGTGGCAAGGGAGCACGCTCCGGGCCGGAGGGTCCGAGCTTCGCTCGGATGCACAAGGCGGAGCCTTATGCCACATGTTACTTGACGCGTTTGAGGACCACGGGAGGGAAATCGGGGCCGCCCTCGGATTTGGTGGTCAGGGTAATCTCGTCGCCTTTGATGACCCCCTCGCTGGCGAACGTGGCGGGAGTGCCACCCATGTCCACCTTGACCGAGAAGGAGACCTTGTCGCCGGCAACCTTGCCATCGTTCAGCGGCAACGGATCGCCCTGGGGACCGGTCACGGTGCCGGTCAGCTTCTCACCATCCTGCTTGAAGGCATAAGTGAGGGTAAACGGGTTATCACCCATTTGTATGGTTCCGGACCAGTTGCCCGAAATATCGGCGGCCAGGGCGGCCCCGGCAAACAGGGCGCAAAGCACGGCGGTAGCGAAGAGAATTCGTCGAGTCATGCCTGCAATTCTAGCGCCGGGAATTCGGTAAAGCTAGCCGACAGGCGGAAGCGCCTGTCCCACGCTACTTGGCGCGCTTGAGGAGGGTGGGACCGAAATCCGGGCCGCCCTCGGCCGCGATGTTCAAGGTGATTTCGTCGCCCTTAATGACGCCCTGGCTGACGAACTTGGTGGGAGTGCCATTCATATCCCCCATCACGAAGAAGGAGACCTTGTCCCCTACGACCTTGCCCTCGCTCAGTGGCAACGGCGGGGCTTCCGGATGTGTCACCGTGCCAGTCAGCTTTTCACCGTCCTGTTTGAACGTAAAGGTCAGGGGAATCTGGTCACCGCCCGCTTGCAGGTTTCCGGACCAGTTGCCCGAAATATCGGCGGCCAGCGCGGCTCCGGCAAAAATGGCGCAAAGTGCGGCCGTGGCGAAAAGAATTCGTCGAGTCATGAAAGCAATTCTACCGCCCCGCGATTCGGTTAAGCTAGTCTGGAGTCACAGGTATGAAAAGGGACGAAGAAGTGCGTTGGGGCCACCTAGGCTGGATCGAGAAAGTATTTCTCGTCCTTATGGCGATCTGGGCTCTGCTTTTCTTCACCGGCATGGCGCAGAGATACCAGACGCTGACGGCGGTGGCCGCGATCCTGATGGGAGTGCTGGCGCTTGTCAAAATCGGCCGGATGGCGATGCGCAACCTGATCTGGCGCCTGCGCAACCGGCTGATCGTGGCGTACCTTTTCATCGCGGTAGTGCCCATCGTGCTCCTCCTGGCGCTCCTGCTGGTCACTTCGTACGCCGTGGTGGGGCAGATGGCGGTGTACATGGTGCAAAGGGATCTCGACAACCGCATCGGCACGCTGATGTTCCGGGCGGAAGCCATGACGCGGGCGCCGGCGGGGGATCCGGAAGTGGCGCTGCGGCGCGCCCTGACCGGACTGCAGCGCAGCTTTCCGGTGTTCGAGATGCTCTCCACGGGCGAACAGCAGTTCCACTATCCGCCGGACTCCAAACTGGAGTCGCCACCGGAGCCATGGAAGAACGCGAGCGGGCTGGTGACGAAAAAAGACGCCGGCGGCGACCACCTTTTTGCGTGGGCGCACGCCGAGCAGGGTGGGAACGAGGTGACGATTCTGGCGCCGATCACGCCGGAACTGCTGGCCGGCCTGGTGCCGGGGATTGGCGACATCACCTTCCCCGGGTACACGCTGAGAGCGGCGAAATCGAACGTTCCGCCGGCCATGAACGGGCTGGATTTCGGGGTCAGCTTTCCTTATCCGGTGTTCGTGCCGGCCTGGGAGGATCCGCAGCAACCGCCGAACCGGCTGTACTTCGTGGTGGACACGCGTTACTCGGCGGTGTTGGGAATCGTGTTCGGCCAGAAAGCGGATTGGAGCGAGCTGGCGATGACTTTCCTGATGACCCTCGTGGGCGTGTTCCTGGTTGTGGAGATGGTGTCCTTGTGGGCCGGAGTCAAGCTGACGCGCACCATCACCGGCGCGGTCCACGAGCTGTATGAAGGTACGCGGCACGTGCGCGAGGGCGATTTCTCCTACCGCATCGCCGTGAAGGGCAACGATCAGATTGCCGAACTGGGCGGTTCGTTCAACACCATGACGGAGAACCTGGGGCGGCTGATCGTGGTGGCCAAGGAGAAGGAACGGCTGGAATCGGAGCTGGCGATCGCGCGCGACGTGCAGAATCAGCTCTTCCCCAAGGACGTGCCGTTCACCAAATCCCTGGAGCTGAAGGGTGTGTGCCACCCCGCGCGGATGGTTTCGGGCGACTACTACGATTTCATGGCGCTGCCCAATGACGGCCTGGCATTCGCCATCGGCGACGTGGCGGGCAAGGGAATTTCGGCGGCGCTATTGATGGCCACGATTCAATCCACCATGCGGACGCAGTTGAGCACGGCCACCGGCAGCCCGCTGGAGCACCTGTCGGCGGCGAAGATGGTGGCGACGCTGAACCGCCAGCTCTATGCCACCACCTCGCTGGAGAAGTATGCCACCTTCTATTTCGCGCTCTACGACGAAGCCCTGCATACGTTGACGTATACCAACGCGGGACACCTGGCGCCCATGCTGTTGCACGGTAACGATCTCGAAATGCTGGATTCCACCGGCACGGTGGTGGGCGCGTTTCCGGTGGCAATCTACCAGGAGAAGACGGTGAGGCTGGAGCAGGGCGACGTGCTGCTGGCTTACACCGACGGCATCGTGGAGCCGGAGAACGTGTACGGTGAAATGTTCGGCGAAGACCGCCTGAAAGATCTGTTGCTGAAGTATGCCAGGGCGGATTCCGCCGAACTGATTGCGCGCACCATGGAGGCGGTGGTGCAGTGGACCGGCGAGGGTGAATTGCAGGACGATATGACCATGGTGGTGGCGCGGCGCTTATGAAAATTCTGACGGCGGCGGAAATGCGGGAAGTGGACCGGCGGACGATCGAGGCCGGCATCCCGGGCATCGTCCTGATGGAGAATGCCGGGCACCGCGTGGTGGAGTTTATGGCCGAACGTTTCGCCCCGCTGGGTGAGCAGCGCATTGTGGTGCTCTGCGGCAAGGGCAATAACGGCGGGGATGGCCTGGTGATCGCGCGGCAGTTGCACACGCGATTCCGCCCGGCATCGCTCGACGTCGTGCTACTAGCGGAACCCGGCGAGCTGAAGGGCGATGCGGCGGCGAATTATGCCATGTTGCTGGCCGCCGGGGGCCGGGTGGAGCGCGAAATCCCGGCCGAGGCGCGCGCCGCTACGCTGCTGGTGGACGCGCTATTGGGCACAGGGGTGAGCGGAGCGGCCGCGGGGCGCATGTTGCAGGGCATCCGGGAAATCAACCGCGGTTTTCCGCTGGCCCGGGTAGTGGCGGTGGACCTGCCCTCCGGAATGCCCAGCGATTCCGGGGAGCCGGCCGGCGAATTCGCCCGCGCGGATTACACCGTGACGTTTACCGCGCCGAAGGTGGCGCACGCCATGCCGCCGAACTGCGACCATGTTGGGGAACTGATGGTCGGCGCCATCGGCAGCCCGCCCGAGTTGTATGCCGACGCATGGCTCGCGCTGCTGGAGCCGGCGATGTTCGGCGAACTGCTGGCGCCGCGCGCAAGAGCGGGGCACAAGGGCACCTACGGTCACGTGCTGGTGGTGGCGGGGTCGCGCGGCAAGACCGGCGCGGCGGCCATGGCCGGGCTGGCCGCGTTGCGCGCGGGAGCGGGGCTGGTGACGGTGGCGTCGGCCGAAAGCGCCATCGCGGAGATCGCCTCGCACGTGCCGGAACTGATGACGGAGCCGCTGCCCGAGACCGAATCGGGCAGCATCGCCCTCAACGCCAACCTGGAAGCGCTGGCGCAGGGCAAGAGCGTGATTGCCGTGGGCCCCGGGTTGGGACGCGCGCCGCAGATCGCTGCCATGGTGAACGCCCTGTCGGAGTCGTTCGCAGGACCGATGGTACTGGATGCCGATGCGCTGGTGGGGCAGGTCGGCGGCCATCCCGCCCGCATACGCATCCTCACGCCGCACCCCGGCGAGATGGCGCGTTTGACGGGGAAGACGACGGCGGACGTGCAGGCGGACCGCATCGCCGCGGCGCGCACCTATGCCACGGAACACGGCGTCACCCTGGTCCTGAAGGGGCAGCGCACGGTGCTCGCGTTTCCCGACGGCCGGGTGTGGATCAACCCGACCGGCACGCCGGCGATGGGGAAGGGCGGCAGCGGCGACATCCTCACCGGGATGATTGCGGGGATGGTGGCACAGTTCCCGGAACGCGCGGACCAGGCGGTGGCGGCGGCGGTTTACCTGCACGGATTGGCGGGCCAACTGGGCGCGGAGGCACTCGGGGAGAAATGCCTGCTGGCCACCGATCTGCTGGATTATCTTCCGGACGCGATGGAGGAGTGTGCCCAAGTACCGCAGCGCGTCTGAAGAGGAGACGATGGCGCTCGGCGAACGGTTGGCGGGCGAGTTGCCGCGCCGCGGCGTCGTGCTGTTGATCGGCAATCTGGGGGCGGGCAAGACCACGCTGGCCAAGGGAATCGTGCGCGGGCGCGGTGCGGCGGAGCACGACGATGTGTCCAGCCCCACGTTCACTTTGATCCACGAATACGGGCCGGGACCAAGCGTGTACCACATCGATCTCTACCGGCTGGACGAGGCGCGCCAAGTGGCCACGCTCCCTCTGGAGGAGATTTTCGATCGCGACGCACTGGTGCTGATCGAGTGGGGCGAGCGCTTTGCGGAACTGATGCCGGCGGAGCGCACGGAAATCTACATCCGGCCGGGCGAAAACGAAGAAAGGGAAATCGAAGTCAGACAACTCACATGAGCAAACAACCCTGGGCTCTGATTCTGGGTGCAAGCAGCGGTTTCGGCGAGGCGGTCGCGGTGGAACTGGCGCGCGCCGGCATAAACATTTTCGGCGTGCATATGGACCGGCGCGACAAGCTCCCGCACGTGGCCGAAGTCGAGGAGCGGATTCGCGCGGCGGGCCGCGAGTGCGAGTTCTTCAATTTCAACGCCGCCGATGAAGCCAAACGCAAGGAGTGCGTGGAGAAGATCCGGCAGCGCCTGACCCAGACGCCCGGCACGTTGCGCGTGCTGATGCATTCGCTGGCGTGGGGCGCGCTCAAGCCGTTGGCGGGCGCGGAGATCGTGGCTAATAAGAAGCAGATCGAATCCACGGCGGACATCATGGGCCACTCGCTGGTCTATTGGGTGCAGGAATGCCTGCTGGCCGGGCTGTTCGACAAAGGGGCGCGGATCTTCGCCATGACCAGTTCGGGCGCCACGCGCGCCATCCCGGAGTACGGGCCGGTGAGCGCGGCCAAGGCGATTCTGGAGGCCCACATACGGCAACTGGCGCTGGAACTGGCGCCGGCGGGCATCACGGCCAACGCGATTCTGGCCGGGGTCACGGATACGCCCGCGCTGCGGCTGATTCCGGGGCATGAGAAACTGATGGAGATCGCGCGCCTGCGCAACCCCCACAAGCGGCTGACGACGCCGGAGGACGTGGCGCGCTCGATCGCCGTGCTGTGCCATCCGGCGACGTATTGGATGACCGGCAACACCATCCACGTGGATGGCGGCGAGAACATTGTAGGATGAATTCCATGGACGACAACGGACTGCCCTGCCTGGACCTGCTGGAGGCCACGCCGGCGATTCTACGCGGCCTGATGGCCGAGCTCAACGACGCGGACGTGCGCTGGAAGCCGGCGCCCGGCCGGTTTTCGGTGGGCGAGGTGCTGGCGCACCTGAGCCATACCGAGGGGCACTGCTTTCGCGCGCGAGTGGACCGTTTCCTCAGCGCAGAGAGCCCCGAGATCGAAAGCTATGACCCACAGCACTATCTGGAGCTCTTCCGCAACATGAACCCGGAGGACGCCTTCGACCATTTCGAGGAACAGCGCGAGACCAACATCGAAGTGCTGCGCGAGTTGCCGCCGGGTTCGGGCGAGCGTAAGGCGGTGCACCCGGAAGTGGGACCGATCACCTTGGCGCAGATGCTGAACGATTGGGCGCTGCACGATCTGGGGCATATACGCCAGATCGCGGAACTGGTGCGGGCGCGCAAGTATCTGGCGGGTGCGGGCCCGCTGGGCGAATTCTACCAACTGAAACCATGATGCTGCGACGTTTGATCCTGGCCGTTGCCCTGGCGGGCACGCTGGCCGCCCAGACCTTCATCCAAATGTCGGATCCGCAGTTCGGCATGTACACCAACGATGCGGACTTCGCGCATGAGACGGCGAACCTGGAGTTCGCCGTGGCCGCGGCCAACCGGCTGATGCCGGCGTTCGTCGTCGTCACGGGCGACTTGGTCAACAAGTCCGATGACGCCGCGCAGGCGGCCGAGTATAAACGCATCACGTCCAAACTGAACCCGAAAATCAAGCTCTTCAGCGTGGCCGGGAATCACGACGTGGGCAACGAGCCAACCAAGGAATCGCTGGCCCGGTATCGCGAGCGCTTCGGCCGCGACTATTACAGTTTTCGCGTGGGCGACGTGGCGGGAGTCGTGCTCAATTCGAACCTGGAAAAAGGCGCGGACAAGGTTCCGGACGAGGCGGCCAGGATGGAGGCGTGGTTCCGCCACGAACTGGAGCGGGTCAAGCTGACGGGCGTCAAGCACATCATCGTGTTCCAGCACATTTCGTTTTTTCTGAAAGATCCGAATGAAGAGGACCAGTATTTCAACATCCCGAAGGTGGCCCGCGAGCGGTATTTGCGGCTGCTGCACGAGTACGGCGTGGAGCACGTCTTTGCCGGGCACTATCACCGCAACGAACTGGGACGCGATGGCGATCTGGAAATGGTGACGAGCGCGCCGGTGGGCATGCCGCTGGAAGGCGCGAAATCGGGCATCCGTGTGGTCACGGTAAAAGACGGTACCGTGACGCACAAGTTTTACGATTTCGGCGATCTGCCGTAAGGTGTCCCTCCGTGCGTCTTCGCCGGCCAAGCGGAGGGCTTGTGGTATATGCTTGTCTGCAATGCGACTTGCCCTCGGAATCTGCCTTGCGTTGCTCGCGGTCGCGGCGACTGTTGCGCCCGAAACCATCATGGTCGGATATCTGGGCGGCTCGGGCACCGATGACTGCGACGGCGTGGCGTTGGATCGGGCCGGTGACATCTACCTGGGGTGCCACTCGGACTCCCCGAACTTTCCGGGGCTGCCTGCCAAAGCTCCGCCCCGATCGAACGATGACATGGATGCGGTGGTGGTGAAGATTGAGGCTCGCACGGGCCGCATCGTATGGGCGACACGCACCGGCGGGAGCGCCTGGGATGCCGCCGGCGATCTGGAAGTGGCGAAAGATGGATCGATATACGTCCTGGGCCAGACCAAGTCCGCCGACTTCCCCACAACCGCCGATGCGGTACAACGCAAGTTCGGCGGCCCGGAACGCGATGTGTTCCTGCTGAAGCTGGATTCGCGTGGGAAGATCGTTTACTCCACGCTGTTGGGTGGCTCGAAAAACGATGAGCCTGGCGGGATGGCCGTAGCAGGCGATGGCACCGTCTATATCGGCGGCGTAACGATGTCGACGGATTTCCCCGGCCCGCGCGTAGGTCAGTTTGGTCCCGGCGGGCCACCGGACGCCTTCATCGCCCGCCTGAAGCCCGGCGACCCCAAGAGCTTGCAGACCGTTCTGCTCGGCGGCAAGGGCAGGGAACAGGTCACCAGCCTGGCGATGGATGCGTCCGGCAATCTCTTTGCAACCGGATTCACCACCTCCACCGACTTCCCCGTGAAGAATGGCTTGCAGACCCATTTGGGTGGCGAGGTGGATGCACTTGTCGCCAAGCTGCGCATCTCCGATTGGAGTCTCTCGTTTTCGACTTATCTGGGCGGTTCGAAGATGGATGGGGCCTACGCCGTCGCAGTGGATTCCTCGGGCAATCCGATCGTTTCGGGAGTCACGGAGTCGGCAGATTTCGTGACGACGCCCGGGGCGTTCCAACCGCGGCGGCGCGGCACCGTGGACGCGTTCGTGACCAAGCTGGACCGGGACGGAGGACGCGTACTCTGGTCCACTTATTATGGCGGCTCCAAAGCGAACTCGGATCGATATATGGGCGGCAGCATGGCCGTCGATGGAACCGGCCGGGTCTGGCTTGGCGGCGCGACCAACTCGCCCGATCTGCCCACGCGCAACCCATACCAGGCGGCCTATGGCGGCGGCGACTTTGACGGATTCCTGGCGGCCTTCTCATCGGATGGTTCGAAGCTCTGCTATGGCTCCTACGTGGGCGGAAACGGCCACGACATGCTGGAGGGACTCGCCGTGAGCAAGGGCACCGTATTCGCATCCGGCATTTCGGCATCCACCAACATCCCGCAGAAGCGCTGGCAAGTGCAGCCCGGATTCGGCGGCGGCCCCTACGACGCAATTCTGATCGGGCTGGAAGCGCCGGTGGACGCGAGCTGCCGCTGATTCCCGTATTCCTGCTACCATCCCCGTAGAAGACCCCCACGCATGAAATTCATCGACGAGTATCGCGACCCCAAACTGGCCCGCGCCCTCGTTGCCGAAATCGCCGCCACTGTCACGCGCCCTTGGGTCCTGATGGAAATCTGCGGGGGCCAGACCCACACGCTGATGCGCTACGGCATCGACGAGCTTCTCCCGCCGCAACTCGAGCTCGTCCACGGACCCGGCTGCCCGGTCTGCGTGACGCCGCTGGAGATCATCGATCGGGCCGTCGCCATCGCCGCCATGCCCGGCGTGACCCTCGTCTCCTACGGCGACATGCTGCGCGTCCCCGGCTCCGCCAGCGACCTCTTCCGCGTCAAAGCCGAGGGCGGCGACGTGCGCATCGCCTACTCCCCCATGGACGCCGTCGCCATCGCGCGCCAGAACCCCGATCGCCAGGTGGTATTCTTCGCCGTCGGTTTCGAAACCACCGCGCCCGCCAACGGGATGGCCGTCTGGCAGGCCGCGCGCGAAGGCCTCGGCAATTTTTCCATTCTGGTGTCGCACGTCCTCGTGCCCCCGGCGGTGCGCCTGCTGCTCGGCTTCCCCAACAACCGCGTGCAGGGCTTCATCGCCCCCGGACACGTCTGCTCCGTCATGGGCTACACCGAATACGAGGAGCTCGCGAGCGATTTCCGCGTCCCCTTCGTGGTGGGCGGCTTCGAGCCGCTCGACCTGCTGGAAGCGATCCTCATGCTCGTCCGCCAGCTCGAACAGGGCCGCGCCGAAGTGGAAAATCAATACGTGCGTTCCGTCACGCGCGAGGGCAATACCGCCGCGCGTAACCGGATGTTCGAAGTCTTCGAAATCTGCGACCGCAAATGGCGCGGCATCGGAGAGATCCCCGCCTCCGGCTACCGCTTACGCCCGGAGTACGCCGCTTTCGATGCCGAACGCCGCTTCCACGTCCAGACCACGCGTGTCGAGGAGCCCGCCGAGTGCATCGCGGCGCAAGTTCTGCAAGGCCTCGCCAAGCCGGTGGGTTGCTCCGCCTTCGGCACGCGCTGCACGCCGCAGACTCCGCTCGGCGCGCCCATGGTCTCTAGCGAAGGCGCGTGCGCCGCCTATTACCTCTTCCGCCGAACCGTATGATGACCTGCCCCACGCCTCTCCCCGCCAAAGACCGCATCCTGCTCGGCCACGGATCCGGCGGCAAACTCAGCGCCGACCTGCTGCGCGACGTCTTCCTGCCCGTGTTCCGCAGCCCCGTCCTGGGCCGCCTCGACGATCAGGCCATCCTCGAAATCGGCGCCGAGCGTCTCGCCTTCACCACCGATAGCTTCGTGGTCAAGCCGCTCTTCTTCCGCGGCGGCGATATCGGCTCGCTCGCCGTCCACGGCACCATCAACGATCTGGCCATGGGTGGCGCCGAACCGCTCTACCTCTCTGCCGCGTTCATCCTCGAAGAGGGCCTCTCCATCGGCGTGCTGGCGCGCATCGCCGAATCCATGGGCAAGGCCGCCGAAGCCGCCGGCATCGAGATCGTCACCGGCGATACCAAGGTCGTGGAAAAGGGTAGCGGCGACGGCGTCTTCATCAACACCACGGGCATCGGACGCGTGCGGCGCGGCATCCACCTCTCCGCCGCCAACGCGCGCCCCGGCGACATGGTCCTGCTCTCTGGCTACCTCGGCGATCATGGGATTACCATCCTCTCCGAGCGCCAGGACATCGGCTTCGATGCGCCCATCGAAAGCGATTCCGCCGCTTTGCATACGTTGGTGCGCGACATGCTCGACGCTTCGCCCGCCATCCGCTGCATGCGCGATCCCACGCGCGGCGGCCTCAGTAGCGCCATCAACGAAATCGCCGGTCTGGCGAAAGTCGGCGTGGAACTCAACGAGCCCGCCATCCCCGTTCGCGAAGCGGTGCGCGGCGCCTGCGAACTCCTCGGCTTCGACCCGCTCTATGTCGCCAACGAAGGCAAGCTCGTCGCCATCGTTCCGCCCGAGGCTGCCGCGGCCGTGCTCGCCGCCATGCGCAACCATCCGCTGGGCCGCGAGAGCGCCATCATCGGCACGGTGACGGACAGGCATCCCTCAATGGTCACGATGAAAACCGCTTTCGGCACCACCAGAATCGTGGATATGCTCCCGGGCGACCAACTCCCGCGAATCTGCTGACCCTACCGCCGAACTTGCCGGAGCCGCGTCTCTGCCCTGTGGACCCGATCGCAGGCAGGCTGGTCAAAACAGGGTCGAAAAACCGCCCTACGAATCGCTGCCCCGGTGGCGCCGCTGGTGGGGCAGGCGCTTCCGCCTGCCAACCCGGGGCTCGATTGGTGGTTGGCAGGCGAAAGCGCCTGCCCCACCTTGCGTGCCCGCTCAGTTTTTCATGAAGTTTCGCGGGCGGAACGCCCATCCCAACAAGCCAGGAGGCCTGTCCTACTGGAGACTTATGACAGAACATGGTCATTCCTTGGCCTGCTTGATCCGTATTCCATGGCTCAGGCCCTTGGCGGTGGCCACCCAGATATCGTCGCCCTGAAAATCCACCGCCAGCACGTAGTGATGCGCGGGCGCCGTGTCCGTGGCGACCGATGTTATCTTGCCGGCGGCGTCTCGCACCAGCATCTCCGGCTTGCCGGTATCGAGCGCGGGGCGGTAGACAGCCCAGGTTTCGCCATCGACATATGCCAGCCCTTTGTCGGTGGAGAACCAGGCGCGCGTTCCATCCAGGGCTTTCACCTGGTTCAGGAAGTTACTCGGCAGGCCGCTGTCTTTCTCCAGGAAGTTCTTCCAATTACGCCCGTCGTAGCGGCTGGCCCCGAAGTAAGTAGCCACCCATAACATCTTGTCTTTTTCCACATAACTCACCGATGTGGTGATCTCGTGAATGAGACCCTGGTCCCGTTGAACCACCATCTCCGTCTCGCCATCGGGGTCGTTATAGTCTTTCCAGCGCTCCGTTTTTACGTCGTACTCGAGCACGCCGCCGCCCCACACCGCGTAGTACACCTTGCTCCTGGCGGCGCTCACGTTATAGGTCCAGATTTCGTACATGGGCGTGTTGCGCTCGTTGAAGAGCGCCCATTGGCCGGTGCGCGTGTCCAGGCGGCTGCCGCCCGCGGCGGTGGCCACCCAAACGTGGTCGCCCTCTACGGCGACGCCGTAGACCACATCGTTGGAGAGCCCGCTATTGAGCTGGGTGAAATTGTCGAAGCGGCCCGCCGAAAAGCGGCTCAGACCGCCCATGGTGGCGACCCAGACCACGCCGGTCCGCCGGTCGACGGCCACGCCCAGCACGGCCCGGTGGGCCAGTCCGTCCTGCGTGCGGTAGATCTTCCACTTACCCTTTTCGTACAACCCGAGCCCGTTCTCGGTGGCCGCCCAGACGCGGTCGCCATCGACCGAGACGTTGAATACGTGATCGTCCGGCAGCCCGTCGGCCTTGGTGAAGTTCTGCCAGCGAAAGCGGGGCATTTCCGGTGTTGCCCCCAGCGCCGGAGTCACCGCGGAAAAGCAGGCCGCTACCGCCAACAGTGCGCATGTGGGTTTCATAAGATTTTCAAGTACTCGATTAGATCGTTGAGTTCGTCTTTCTGGAGATCGTTGGTGACCCCATGGGTATCGTTGGGGTTGAAGACGGTCCAGATTTCTTCCAGGGTTCGCGCCGAGCCGTCGTGCAGATAGGGCGCGGTCAGCACGATGTTGGTCAACTGCGGGGTGTCGATGAGCGGCGACCGGTCGGTGGCCTTGCCAGTGCCCACGTCGAACATTTTCTGGTTGGTGTAGTGCGGTCCGGAATGGCAGAACGCGCACTGGTTGTTTTCGGGAATGGGCGTGCCGTTTTTCTTGCGGGTGCGTTCGAAGAACGCCTTGCCGCGCTCCTGGGCCGGCGTCAGCTCGCCGTTGGGCAGGCGGAAGCGGTTGGGGCGGAGCGGCATGGCTTTGATATAACTCACCAGGTCCGCCAGTTGGTATCCGTCGTAACTCTCCGAGCGATAGAAATACTTCTCGGTGCGCGGACCGCACTCGGTTTCGAGGTTAGGATTAGAGCCATTCCACTTGAAAGGCGCGGTATCGGCGACGTCTTCGAGCAGGCGGTTATCCACGATGTCCTTGCCGAAGCCATCCGGCTCCAGGTCCCACTGCAGGGCGTCGAAGGTGGACTCGAGATGGCAGTTGGCGCAGCCGAAATGGCCCTGGAAGGCGAAACGCGCGCTGAAAAAGAGGCGCTCGCCGCGGCGCTCGGCGGTGGTGGTGGACGGCCCTTCGAGCGAGAGCGTGGCGCTCACTTTCCGCGCCGCGGTATCGACGACCGAGATGGTGTCGTCGGTCCGATTGGCCACGTAGAGCCGTTTCCCATCGGGAGACAGGGCGAGGCCCTTGGGCGCCGATCCGACACGGATCCGGGTGGCGACGTAGTTGGCCGATGCCGAGAGGTCGTTGGCCATGGTGCGCCGTTCGGCGGGGGTGGCCGCCCGGATGAACCGCAGGAGCTTGGCGATGTCGATCACGGTGACGCTGTCACTGCCCGTGGTGGAAATATACGCGACGCTCTTGTCCGCCGCGATGGCGATGGCAAAGGGCGGCGTGAAGTAGCGGTCCAGCTCGTCGAGCGGGATCTGCACGACTTCGCCCACGACCTCGCCCACGTCTTTACCGAACACCGAAATGGAATTGCCAAAAACCCACCCGTGCTCGACGTGCGCCAGCGGAATCAGGTTTTTAGGACGCAGTTGGGCGGCCATTCCCAAACGCCCGTCGGCCGAGAGCGCCACGTGGAAGACTCCAGCGGCATTGGGGAGGCGGTAATGGTCTTTGACGACCTGGCTGGCGGTGTCGATGACGGTGATCTCGGAGCGGGGCGGCGCGCGGAATTCCCCTACGTCCGGGTAGATGTGGGTGCAATAGATGGTGGCGCCATCGGGGGAAAGCGCCAGGTAGCTGGCGCCGCGCCCGCCTACCAGGCGCTTGACCTCCACGCCCGCCGCCAGATCGACCACGGAGACATCGTTGCTGACGCGGTTGGCCACGTACAGGAAGCGGCCGGGGAGATCGGTGAGGACCGCGTTCGGTTCGAAGCCGGCGGGCAAGCTGCGGACCACCTGGAGGGCGGCGGTGTCGATTTCCGAAACCGAATCGCTCCACGAATTGGCCACGTAGAGGCGGGAACCGTCGGGCGAGAGCGCCATGCCCTTGGGCACGCTGCCGACTTTGATGCGCCGGACGATCCTGCTGGTGCGGGCGTCGTACACCACCACCTCGCCGGTGCCCTCGCAGAGGGCGTAGAGGTGGGCGCCGTCTTTGGACATTAAGAGTTCGATGGGGGAAGGGAAGCGGGTCGGGCCAGGGTTGTCGGCGGCCGGGGCGGCTAGCGCCAGCACCGTTACAATTCCGATTAGCCCGCTTTTTGGCATTCGACGCCAACCGCTCCCTGACGGGGCGCCCTCTGGGCCCGGCTCTGTTGGGACGTCGCGCCGGCAATCGGAGCCGCGACCGTCAGTACCTACCGGGTCGGATTCGTGCCGGAATTGGCAGAATATTTCCTCCGCGATCTCCGCTCTCTCCGCGCGCGCCCCGGAGAAGAGGCGAATCCTGCTCTTTCCCGCCAGCTTGTTCTTGTCCTCGCTTTTCTCCGCGTCTTCCTCCGCGTCTCTGCGTCTCCGCGTCAGATCGACTCCTGCCCTGTTTGGTTCCGGCTTCGCCGGGTCAGGGAGCGGTACTTTCGGAAGGGATAGGCTCCTCACCGCTATTTCTCCTCGATGGTGATCACGCGGTCTATGGGCGGATTTTCCACCACCTGCTTCGCTCCGGTGGGCCAGGTCACGGTCACTTTGTCGATTTTGGCGGCCGCTCCCAGGCCGAAATGGAGGCGGGGATCGTTGGCCGAGAGATAGCCCGACCCAGCCACCCGCTCGTGCTGCTGGCGGAGGGCGCCGGCGACCACTTCCACCTGCGCTCCGATGCCATCGCGATTGCTCTTGTGGCCCACCAGTTTCACCGCGATCCAGTGATTCGTGCCGGGCGAAGTATTGTGCAACAGAAAGGCCGGGGCGCCGAGATTGACGATGAAAGCATCCACCTTGCCATCGTTATCGTAATCGGCGAAGGCGGCGCCCCGCCCCACGCTCTTGACGTCGAAAAACGGGCCGGCGGCGCGCGACACATCGTCGAACTTCATGGCGCCTGCATTGCGAAACACCGAGTGCTCCTGCGGAACCAGGTGAATCAGCCCGCCGTGGACGATGAAAATGTCGTCGCGTCCATCGTTGTCGAAATCCTGCACCCCCGTGCCCCAGCTCACATACTGCGCCGCCAGTTGGGAGATGCCGGCATGCTCGGTGACATCTTCAAACGACAGCTTGCCGGTGTTTTTCATGAGGCGGTTGAACTTGGAGTCGGTGACCCACAGGTCCGGCAGGCCGTCGGCGTCCAGGTCGGCGAACACTGGTCCCATGGCGGATGTGCTTTCGCCGTTCTGCCCGTAGGCGACACCGGCGGCCAGGGCGATTTCCTTGAAGGTTCCGTTCTTTTGGTTATGGAAGAGAAAGTTCTCGGTCTTGTCGTTGGCGACGTAGATATCGGGGTAGCCATCGAGGTCGAAATCGGCCGCGGTGACGCCCATGGCGCGGCTCTTGAATTTGGCGATGCCGGCCTTTTCGCTGACATCGGTGAAGGTGCCGTTGCAGTTGTTGTGAAACAGGAGGTTGGTTTCGGGCTCGTAGTCGAGCGGGCCGGGATAGTTGTCGGCGGCGTAGTAGGAGCGATACTCGGGGTCGAACTTGACGTAGCGGCCGATAAAGAGATCGACGCAGCCGTCGCGATCGTAATCGAGCCAGGCGGCGCCGATGCTCCAGCCCGGGACTTTGAGGCCCGCCTTTTCGGTGACATCCTCGAAGGTGCCGTCGCCCTTGTTGCGGTAAAGAATGACGTGCCCGAAACCGGTGACGAGGAGGTCGGTGTTGCCGTCGTTATCGAAATCGGCGGCAATAGCGGCCATGCTGAAGAGGTCGCCAGCGACGTGCGCCTGCTGGGTTACGTCGGTGAAGTGGCCCTTGCCATCGTTGCGATACAGGTGGTTTCCAGGGGGAGTTTGAGGCGGTTTGCGCAAGGGATAGGGATGGATGCCGGGGCCGAGCGGTTTGCCGCTGGTCACGAAGAGGTCCAGCAGGCCGTCGTTGTTGTAGTCGAACCAGACCGCTCCCGCGCCGGTGCTTTCGAGCAGCGAGCCCAGTTTTTCGGCGCCGAAGCTGTGGGTGAAGGTGACGCCGGACTGGGCGGCGACCTCCTCGAAGCGGATGGGACCGGGCGCGGGTTGCTGCGCCAGCGCGGCCTGGCAGAGGAGCAAGGTCGAGATGGTCCACAGCGGTTTCATTTGGTGCCTCCTTGCGGAACCAGGTGCACCTGGTGGGGCAGGCGCTTTCGCCTGCCAACGGCGGCCTTTCATTTGGTGCCTCCTTGCGAAACCAGGTGCACCGGTTCCGTGCTGCGTAACAGGATTTGCGGGACCGCATTTTCCGGGGCGCGCTCGGGACCGGCATGGCAGCCGACGCAGACGCGCTGCTCGCCGCGGCGCGCCCAGAACCAGGTCTTTTCAGCCGCGACGATCTTCCCGGAGCGGTCCAGCAACTCGAAGCGGATGGCCGTCTCGCTGGGCGGGTTGACGAAGAACGAGCCGTCCTTTTCCACCGGCGCTTCGCCCAGCATGGCGGGGGAACCGGCGTCGTTCCGCGCCCAGACGCGTACCTTGGCCACGGAGCCCCCGGCAATGCGCAACTTCGAGGTGTACACGTTCAGGCAGAGCAGGTTGGCCCCCTGGCGATCGCCCAACCCGGAGGGGAAGCGTTTGGGAACCAGCCGCGGCTGCACCAGGACCGGCTGGACGGCTTGGGCGGCGGCGACCAGCACCTGGACCGGGACGGCATCCCCGGCCCGCCAGCGATAGAGGCCGAAGGGCGCGGTGGAGGTGGGGCGCCAGGAGAGCAGCCAGGCGCCCGGGGAAAGCTCGGCGACCGGGCCGGCATACTCGCCTGGCGGCAATGCCACCGGAAGTTGGACGGCGCGCGCCGAGGTGAAGCGGGCCAGCTTGCCGCCGGTCTCGAACAGGACGTCGCCGGAAGAGAGTTCTCTGGCGCCGGCGCGGGCGGGGCCGTGATCGCAGCGGTAGCTCTCCACTCCGCTGCCGTCGGGATAGACGGTGTAGATCTCGCGATCGGCCTCGAATAGGATTCGGCCATCGTGGAGCACATCGGTGGCAACGCGGTTGCCGGGCCCATAAGTGAGTTGGAGGGGCGCGCCGCCATCGAGCGCCACGGTGACGAGTTGAAGGCCGGCGGGCGTGCGCCGGGAGTAGACGATGCGATCGCCGGGCAGGTAAAAGGGGGCGATGGCGTCCTCTTTCGAGGGGGCGATTTGCCGCGCGGCGCCGCCGCTTACGGGGATCTCCCAGATTTGCCAGGGGTCGCCGGCCCTCTGTTTGGCGGCGAAGAGCACGCGTTGCCCGTCAAACGAGACCGTGGCATCGGCGGAGGCTGCGAAGCCGGCCGCGAGCGCCCGTTTGCGGCCGGCGGCAACCAGTTGGAGGGCGGCTCCGGCGGGAAAGCGCTCGCCGCCCTTCAGGGTGGCGGCAGGGTCGTACCGCCCCGCTTCGGTATAAATGTACGGGACGGGGACCAGACCCTGGCCCCAGAGAGAGTTACAGGCAATCGGCATGGCTACCCAGCAGGCGGCACGGAATAGGATTCCCAGACCCATTGACCTGAATTATATGTGACTTTGGGGTACGAGTGGAGTAGTGGAAACATACTATCCAACTGGGGCCGCTCAACTTTCGGCGAACGACTTTAGCCTGGACAGAGCCTGATCCCACTGCTCGGAGACGAGATCGAGGTATTTCCTGATTTCGCCAATGGGCTCCGGATCGAGTTCAAACAGGCTTTCGCGGCCGGCGCGGACGCTGTGCACGATTGCCACCTTCTCCAAGACGCGAAGATGTTTGGTGATGGCCTGCCTGGTAAGCCTGGAGCCCCGCGTCAACTGAGCGATGGAGCGCGGCTGCCCGTCGCCAAGCCTGGCAACCAGCGAAAGCCGCGTCTCATCGGCCAAGGCGGCAAAGACCGGTACCTGAGCCCGCCGTGCCGCGGTCATGCCACTACGAACCCGGCGCGACATAGCTCTCGATATTCTTCATCTGCTCCGTCCAGCCGCCGTCATTGCGGCGGAATGCTTCGAGGCGGCGATGGCTGGGGATATTGCCGAAACCGCTCTCGGTGAGCAGAAGCAGCGTGCCGCCGGCGGTCGGCTCCAGCCGGAATTCGACGAGCGTGGACGGCTCTTGCGAGTAATCCGTTTCGGGATCGACGGAATAAGGGTGCCAGGTGAAGGAGAAGAGCCGCTCGGGTTCCATCTTCTGCACCACGGCCACCCATGGGACGTGTTCGTAGCCAGGGTAGGTAATATGGCCGCGCGAGGTCTGGCCCGGCACGAACGGGCCATCGAGTTTCACCCGAAACCACTCGCCGAACTCGCGGTGATCGGTCAGCGCGCGCCAGACGCGCGAAACCGGCGCGTTGAGTTCGATACGCTTCTCAATCCGATTCTCCATCTTTAAGCAACCTCCAGGTTGCATATTAGCGCGGCCCGGCGGGAAAGGCAACCATTTTGTTGCTCTTTTTGGGGCCGGAAGCACGGGGGCTCTCGCGGGGCGCCGGCGGGTTCCGAATCGCCTCGGAAAGAACATACAATCGAAGTGGTCGGCGGCCTGGTCTGTCACCATCGGGCAAGCGAGACGAAAACAGGAGGCGGTTCGATGAAGAAGATTTCTCGGCGCGCGTTTTCGGGAGTGGTGCTCTCGGCACCGGCGATAGCGACGGCGGCGCAGGAGCGCGGCGATGCGGCGAATCCAGGAAAAGTGGATCTGCCGGCGTGGAAGGGATCTTCGGCCGGCGGCGATGGTTTCGAGTTTCCCGGCGCGGCGTCGCCGCGGACCAGGTGGAACGTGCCGGGCCCGCCACGAAAGTACTTTGCCGAATGGCTGCCCGCGCTGTTTGAGCGGACGCTGGAGATCGAGGACTGGAGCGGCGAGAAGGCATTGTTGCGATGGGTTTTCACGGGGCCGTCGGGAGGTTTCACGGTGGAAGCGGGCGGGGGCAAAGCGCGGCTGTCGGTGCGGCACTACGACTCGCCGGGGCTGAGCAAGGTGCCGCCGGTGCAAGCGCGGCCGGGCCGCCACCCGGAGGGATTGTGGGAGGAATCCAGCGTGGAATATGGCGGCCCACTGAAGGCCATCACGGTGGTGGCCGACTATCGTTTGACGGTGCGCGTGCTGTTGAATGGGCGAGAGGTGTTGGTTTCGGGCGCGGCCCTGGATGTGAACCGGCACCAACTGGCCTTTGCGGGCGGGGAGGGAAAGGTGCGCGGGAGGCTGCTTCCGCCGCGTGAGGAACAGGCGGCGGTGGAAATCGACGAGGCGGTCCGGTTCCAGGAGATGCTCGGGTGGGGCGGGACGACGACGCCTCCGGCTTTCGCGGAGTTGAGCCCGCAGGGAGCCCGGGAATGGTGGCGGATGCTGGCGGAGTACAACCTGCTGCTGCATCGCGAGTACCCGGCGGGCGCGATGTTGAACGCGGAGATGACCAACTGGGACCGTCGGGAGGATGCTTCGCCGCACTACTACGGCGACAACTTTCCGAACTGCGAAACCAGCGATTTCGAATACATGCGGCGGGTACGGCGGCTGGGTGGAAAAGTGATCTTCGAATTCTGGGAACTGCCGCCGTGGGCCAGGGCGCGCGATGCGGCGGGCAAACTGACGGAGGCTCCCCAGATCGACGCCTATGTGAAGGCCATGGTGCGGTATTGCCAGGTTTCGCGGGAGAAAATCGGGCACGCGCCGGAAATCGTGGGGATTCAAAACGAAGTGACCCAATCGGCGGACGACTGGCGGAAGATGGCGCCGGCCTTGCGGCGGGGACTGGACGCGGCCGGATTCGGGGCCACGAAGATCCACATGCACAACGCTTCGATGTCCCCGGGCGGCGTGGCGGCGGCGAAGGCATTCCGGCAAGACGCCGCGGTGTGGAAGACGATCGACTACGCGGCATCGAACCTCTACGACTATCAGAACTATTTTCGCGACCCCGACGGCTTCGACGCGCGCCTGGCCCAGCTAAAGGAAGCCATCGGGGACAAGCCGTTCTTCGCGGTGGAACTGTGCGTCAACAACGGGGAATTTCAATCGCGCGCTTACCGGATTGCGTTTGCGATGGGGCAGTTGTACCACAAGGTGCTGACGCAGTTGGACGCGTGCGGCGTGATGTATTGCTGGACGCTGCTCAACGTGGTGCAGCCCTCGTACGGCTGGACGCGGACGCTGTTCGTGCCCGATGCGGAGCACGGGTTGAAGCCGGCGGCATCGAGTCACCAGTTGCGGGTGTTCGGGGCCTACACACGGCGGGTGCGCGCCGGCATGAAGCGGGTGAAAACGGCGAGTTCGAACGCGCACGTGCTGGCGACGGCGTTCATGGGCTCGGGCGGCGAGAGGACGCTGGTACTGGTGAATCGCTCGGCGGTGGCGCAGAAGGTGGAAGTGAAGTGGCGGGGAGCCAGGTTCCGGTATCTGGAGACGGTCAGCGCGCAAGAGGAGAACTCTGTGGAGGCGAGTCCGCGGGCGGCGGGCGCCGGTGTGGAGGTGCTGGTGGCTCCGGGCGCGATCGTTACCTTGACGAACGTGGAATTAGGCAAAGCGACGGAGGATTTGACGCGGGCGCAGGTCACGGGCTGAATTGGGGGTGAAGCTTCCGTTGGGCGGCGCCGGGTGATAGACTGCCTACATTCTGAAACTCCGGCTGGTGGTGTGGTGTCTGCTCCTGCTGGCGCGCGGCGGCGCCCAGGACTGGGACGTTGGGGCGCGGGCGGCGGCGGCAATTTCCGGCGCCACCGCACAGAAGCTCACGCTGAGCTTCGATCTGCGCGGACGCTACGAAGACCGCACCGGCAACACGTTCGGCAAGGACGTGGATGTGGAGACGGGCCTTGTCCGGACCAGGCTGGGTTTGACTTACATACCCGTGCGGTGGCTGAAGTTTTCGGGCATGGTGCAGGATTGCCGCGCGCCCTGGTACGGCCCCGGCGCGCCCAACAACCTGCGCGATCAGGCCGATTGGCACGAAGGCTACATCGAACTCTTCCCTTCGTACAAGGAAGGGTTCGGCATGCTTGTGGGCCGGATGATGCTGCTCAGTTACGGCGAGGGCAGGCTGATCGGAATTTCGCAATGGAGCAACACCTCGCGCACCTACGATCAGGCACGCATATACTGGCGGTCGGCGCGGGCGCAGTTCGAAGTTCTGGCCGTTTCGCAGGTAAGAGTGCTCATTGGACAGTTCAACCGCCCGGAACCGGGAGACCGCATTTTGGGCACCTACAACGTGTTTCCCGACTTCTACAAAAAGCACCTGCTGGAAGCGTACTTGCTGCGGCACGAGCAGAACCGTCCGGGTGGTTTCACCGGTGGCTCCAGTGCGAATGGCACCGACAAACTGGGTCTCAATGCGCTGGGCTTCCGCCTGGTGGGACCGGTGGCGGAGGGAGTCAAATATAGCCTGGAGGCGGTCTTGGAGAAGGGTAAGGTCGGTCCCGCGGACCTGAGCGCCGACGCCTGGTACGCCTCTCTCAGCCGCCGCTGGACGGTGGCGCACAAGCCTCTCGATGTGGAAGGCGAGTACAAATACGCTTCGGGCACGGCGAACCCGGCGGACCCCACGCGGTCCGGCACTTTCGACCAGCTTTATGCGGCCAACCACGACAAGTTCGGCCATGAGGATCTGTTCGGGTGGCGGAACATACACAATGCCCGCTCGCTGACGGACCTGGGATTGACCAGGAACCTGGCGATCCACTTCATGTACGACAATTACTGGCTGGCGAACGTGAAGGACGGCCTGTATAACGGATCGGGGAAGCAAATCGTCCGTTCCGCCACGGGCGCCGCCGGGCGCCATGTGGGCCAGGAGACGGATGTTTTCGGCACTTACAAGTACGGGCACTTCACGTTCGGCGCGGGCTACGGTCACGTGTTCCCGGGAGAGTTCATTCAGAAGGCAACGCCCGGCGTAGGGCCGACTTACCTGTACGTATTCCACACTTACTCGCTGTAGCGTAGGCGTCCACGCCTGCCATGCCGGTATTCGTACCGGCATTCTTTGAAAAACGCCGGTATGGACGCCGGTGTGGCAGCCTGAAAGGCTACGCTACGCTCCTTCCCAGGAATGTAGCGTAGGCGTCCACGCCTGCCATGCCGGTATTCGTACCGGCATTCTTTGAAAAACGCCGGTATGGACGCCGGTGTGGCAGCCTGAAAGGCTACGCTACGCTCCTTCCCAGGAAGAGCGTGTGCCATCTGCCGGAACTCCCGTGCGAACGGCAGCGGTGCAGATCCACGGCGAAGCCGGTTTGCGTCATGAGCTTCGCGAATGCGGGGTCGGGGGCAACCGACCAGACGGCGAGACAGCCGCCGCGGCGCAAGGCGGCGCGGGCGTGGCGCAGGCCGGCGGAATCGTAGAGGCGCGCATTGCCGGCGGTGCTCAAGGCGGCGGGCCCGTTATCCACGTCGAGGATGATGCTGTCGAAAGTCCGGCGCGCCTGGCGGATCGTCTCGCCGGCATCCTGTTGCAGGATGGTCACGCGGGGATCGGCCATGCAATCCGCCGCCAGGGAGAAGGCCGGGTTGCGATTCCAGGCGATGACGGCGCCGAGGAGCTCGGCTACCACGACGGTAGCGCCGGCGGGCAGAGCGCCCAGCGCCGCGCGCAAGGTGAACCCGAAGCCCAGGCCGCCGACGAGCACGCGCGGACGCTGAATGCCGCGCAGGTGCGCGCAAGCCAACTCGGCGAGCCTTTCCTCGGAAGCGTGCTGGCGGGTGGACATGAGGGGGATGCCATCGACGCGAATGGCGTAGCTGCCATCGTGCTCATGGAGCGAGACGGTCTTGCCGCCGGGTGTCAGCGCCTGGTCGAGGGTGGTCCATTTTTTCACGGGCGCCTCACGGCAAGCGGCACACACGGAAGTTGGCTGGGAGCGCGAACACGATTGGCAGCGGGGCGAAGGCGAGGGGCATTTCCGATATGATAGCAGCAGGTTTTCACATGAAACTTGGGATTCGGCGCGGCGTGGTGGCTCTGGTTCTGCTGACTGGCGTCAGTGTCTACGCGTTACAGCAGGGGGGCGGCGGGCGCGGCGGCCGGCGCGGCGCCGACGATGAGGAAGACGTCACTCTGCCCAACGGCAAGTCGCAGAAAGAGGAAATCCTCAAGGCCGAGCACCAGCAGAACCTGAAGGACGCCGCCGACCTGGCGGAGCTGGCCGAACAACTGAAGATCGAGCTGGAAAAGAACGATCGCTACATTGTTTCCATGGCGACGATCAAAAAGACAGATGACATCGAGAAACTGGCCAAACGAATTCGGGCGCGCCTGCGCCATAATTAGCCTGCTGGTGTGCGGGCCGTTGGCGGGGCAGACCCAGACCCGGACGAAGCCGCCGGCGATCGCGCTGCTCGATGCCAACGACACCGCGCAGTGGCAGAACTGGACGCGCGAGGCCGGCTGGCAGGTGATCGCCGCGGCGGCAGCGCCGGCGCCGGACATCGATTCGCGCGTGCGGGCGCTGGCCGCGGCCGTGGAGAGCGCGATCCGGAACGGCTCGGTGGACCCGGCGCGCGTGTACATCGCGGGCCGCGGCGATGCGGCGGCGGCGGTGTTCTACGCCATCTCGCGGGTGCCGGATCTGTGGGCCGCTGGCGTCGCGCTGGGCGGTTCGCCCAAGGCGGCGCTGGATAGCAACCGCATCTTCACGGCGAATTTCAGCCTGGTCCCGGTGTTGTGGATCTCCGGCGAAGACAGCAAGCCGATGGTGGAGAAACTGACCGCGGCCAGGCTCAACCTGGAGTGGCAGCCGGTGTCGGGCGGCGCCAGCCCGGCGGGGCTCATGGAGTGGCTGGCGCGCCACAAGCGCGACGCGTTCCCGCTCTCCATCGATTGCGAGACCAACTCGCCCACGTTTGCGCGCTGCTACTGGATCCAGCCGACGAAGTTCGACGCCAACGAGCGCAACGACGTGCTGGCTTCGACGCGCATTGCCGGCGGCACCGGCGCGGCGCTCGATCTGGGCGGTTTCGGCTTCAAGACGGACGACCCCGGACCCGGCGTGCTGGTGACGTCGCTGCCGCAAAAATACAGCGGGCCGCTCAAGGGCGGCGACCGGTTGATGGCGCTGGATGGCAAGCCGCTGGCCGATGCGCGGCAGTATCTGGAACTAATGGAGAAGGTGACGGACGAGAAGCCGGCGGTAGTCACGGTGCAGCGCGGCAAGGAGCGCATACGGGTGGAGACGCGGATCGTGCTGCCGCGGCGAGAGGCGGGAGTCACGTCGCGTGTGGAGGCGCAGGTTCTTCCGGCGGAGAAGGAGATTCAGATTGTCAGCCGCACGGTCACGGAGATGCGCGTGACGGTGGCTCCGCAGTGGGTGCCGGCGACGCTATTGTGGAACGGGCTGACGCTGGAGAATCTGCAGGAGGCGGGCTGTTGGGTGCTGGCCGTGGAGAAGGATCTGCTGCACGCGGAGAAGTGCAAGTGAAGCAGCGCTGCCCCTGGGCGCGCGGGGACAAGTACATCGCGTATCACGATGCGGAATGGGGCGTACCGCTGCACGGCGACGCCGGGCTGTTCGAATTGCTGATTCTGGAGGGGGCGCAGGCGGGGCTCAGTTGGTCCACGATCCTGAACAAGCGCGATCGGTATCGCAAGGTCTTCGACGGCTTCGACGCGCGCAAGGTGGCGCGCTACGGCGAGCGCAAAGTGGCGGCTCTGCTGGAGGACGCGGGAATCGTGCGCAATCGTCTGAAGGTGAACGCGGCGGTGACCAATGCCAAGGCGTTTCTGGCGGTGCAGAAAGAGTTCGGCACGTTCGATGGGTACATCTGGAGCTTCGTAGGCGGCCGTCCGGTGAGGAATGCGTGGCGCGAGTTGAAGGAAGTGCCGGCGCGCACGGCGGAGAGCGACGCCATGAGCAGGGACCTGAAGAAGCGCGGGTTCAGATTTGTCGGGTCGACCATCTGCTATGCGTTTATGCAAGCGACGGGGATGGTGAACGATCACCTGGCGGGCTGCTTCCGCCACGCGGAGCTGTCATGATGCGCCACGAGGTGGAGCGGCGGCTGCGGCGGGCGCCCAAGAGCGAGCAGCGCGACACGGCGTTCAAAAAAGCGATCCGGTCGATTCCGAAGGGGAAGGTGGCGACCTACGGCCAGGTGGCGGCGGCGGCCGGATATCCTTTGTATCACCGGCACGTGGCGCAGTTGCTGCAGAAGAGCGGCGGGACGCTGCCCTGGCAGCGCGTAGTGGGCGCGGGGGGCGCGATCAAGCTGAAGTATGAAGCCGGCCTGGAGCAGCGCACGCGTTTGGAAATGGAAGGCGTGCGTTTCCGGGGGAAGCGGGTGGACATGGTGGAACATCAGCACCGCTTCCGGATGTGGGAACTGGAAGACTGACTGGCTGGTTGCCAGGCGGAAGCGCCTGCCCCACCTTGCACCTACGCCACCCAGTTGACGCCCCACGCCTGGAGCAATTCGGTGGGGACGGTGAAGGGGATGCGCTTGCCGCCGCGGTCCACCAACACGATGCCCTCGATGAGCGCGCGGCCGAAGAGTTCGTGGACGCGGGCGAGGTCATTGGAAGAATGGATCAAGGTGCTGGCGGCGTGGGCGAGCGACTGCAACGGGCCCAGCAGAATCTCCGCCGCCCGGCCGGGAGCGACGGCCAGAATGTCCGCCGTTGGGTCGCCGAGGAAATGGCGCATGAGCGTTTCGGGGACGGCATCGAAAACGTTGCCCGGGACGATGTGCCGCAGCATCTCGACCAGGGCGCGCGTCATGTACTGGCCCTCCTCGCAGGCGGCGAATTGGCGCGCGGCGATGCGGGCGGAGAGGGCCGAGGCATCGGCATAGTCGACGGGCAGCGCGGCGGGCGGGAGGCCGTCATTTTCCACCAGCGTCTTCATGAGGCTGTTGACGGCATCGACCTGGCCGGCGGCGAAGAGGGCGGCGACGACGGGGTCGGCCACGGAATCCTGGGTGTGACGCATGGCGTCCAACTGCGTGTCGCTCCAGCGGGTGGGTGTGTCCATAGCTTGGGTCATTGTACCGGAAGCGGAATGGTGGGGCGGACCCCCAGGTCCGCGCGGGTCCCCCCCGGACCCGCTCTTCCCTCCATAGAATCAGTCGCTGGCGTTACGGCGGCGGGCCGACGGGGGCGTCGGCCGCGGACCAGGGGTCCGCCCCACAAGGCCCCTACCCGGCGGGAATGGTAAACCGATTCGCGCCCGCGCGGAGTTCGTGGCGCACGCCTCGCCATAGGAATTCGCCGTCGACCGGGGAGTTCACGCTGACCGTGCCGGCGGCCTCAACGCGGACCTCGATCAACCCTTTGGGATGGGGCACTGTGCCTTCCACGAACTTGAGTTGACCCAGGTGGGGCCGCACGACCACGCGCGAGAATCCGGCGCCGGCGGAATCGACGCCGAGAACGGTGCGCATCAACTCGATATTCGGACTCGCGCTCCAGGCGTGGCAATCGGAGCGCGTGGGCTGGCCGGGACGGTCCACCACTTCGGCGAAAGTGGTCAAGCCGTTGGCCAGCATGCCGCGCCAATCGTCTAACTGGTCGAGGTAGCGATCGCCTTCGCCCACCTTGGCCAGCGCCTGGTGCATGTAGAACTTGAAATAGAGCGCGCCTTTGGCGAGCCCGGGCGCGGTGAGGGTGCGCAGCATCAGATCGTGCGCTTCCTGCCCGGTGGCCACGTCGGCCAGCACCGCCATGGTGTTGGTGTGCTGCGAAAACATTTTCTTCGATGGAGTATCGGCGAACAACTGGCGGCCCGCATCCCAGTACAACGTGCGGATGGTGGCGCGCAGGGTGCGTTCGCGATCGCTATAGACTTGCGCCAACTCGGGGAGGCCGGCGGCCTTCTCCAGCGCGGCGGCCCAACGATAGGCCATCAGCAATTGCAGATCGAAGACTGCCGCGCTGCCGTCGGCATCCTGCGGCGCGTCGCCGTTGGGCCACTCCGGGACCCAGTCGAAGTAACGCCACCAGGGCAGGGAGGCGAGCGACCCGTTCTCCTTTTGATAGCCTTCGAAGAAGGCGAGGACGCTACGCACGCCGGGCAGCATGCGGCGCACGAAGGGGACATCGGGAACGTACCAGTGGTAATCGTGCACCATGCCGACCCACCAGAGGGCAAAGCCCGGGATGTACTGTTCCAGGCGGGTGGGATAGCGGCTCATGGTGCAGCCATCGCTCTGGCGGGAGTCGTTGAGCAGGTCGATGGCGTTGCGCATGAGGCGCGCGTCGCCGGTCTGGAACAGCGAGACCAGGCACTGCACGCGGGTATCGCCGGCATATTGCAACTGCTCGTAGTAGGGGCAGTCCATGTACGTCTCGTGGGCGCACAAGCGGGCGGTGCGCCAGCCCACGTCGAGGATTTGATTCAGCTCCGGGACGCCGGCGTCGAACTTTGCCTGGCGCACGAAGGGGAAGCCGGTGGCGGTGGCGGTGATGCTTTCCACGGTGAGGGGTTCGTCGCGGGTTTCGATCTCCAGTTGGAGATAGCGGTACGTGCGCCACCACAGGGGGCGAAACTCGCGGTGGGGTCCGCCATCGAGCACGAATTCGTCGAAGTTGCCGATGAACTCCTTGCCCTCGATTTCGTTGCGATTGCCCTTCTCGCGGGGGTTGGTCTTAAAGAGCGCTTCCGCGTAGCGCATGCGGACCACCGCGCCCTTGCCGCCGGACACGGTGAGTTTCGGATAGGCGGTCGTGAGGTAGCCCTGGTCGAACAGCACGGTGGTTTTGGAGTTGGCGACGTTGGCGAGGCTTCCCCGGCGCACGGTGAGCGATTTCTCGACGCGCTCTTCCATCATGGGAATGGCGCGCGGCACGAGCATCCAGCGCGAGTGCACGTCGCGGGCTTCGCGGCCGGCAGCGGGCGCGACCACGACGGCCGGCGTCCAGGGGGAATCGTCAAACTGCGGCGATTCCCATCCCCAGGGATGGGCGGCGGCGTTCACGCGATCGCCCGGCCCCACGGCGTAATACCCGCGCACGGCGGCAGCGGTGATCACCACCGGGGTGTATGCCAGGTTGCGCGCGCATTTCCACGAGGGGCCGGTGTCGGCGGCGCGTTCGGTTTCCCCATCGCCCTGCAACACGAAGCCGGTTTCGAGGGTGATCTGCGCCTCGGGGGCGTAGTCGCCGAAGTTCCACACGACGGCGGCGAGGACGTTCTTTCCGGGGTGGAGGAAGCCCGCGATATCGACCGTCTCGTAGCGCCAGTGGAAGAGGTCGCCGCGCGCCGGGCCCCAGGCCGCGCGCTGCCCGTTGACGAAGAACTGATAGCGGTTGTCGCCGCTCGCGTGCACGAGGAAGCGCTCGGGCCGGGCGGCGAGGTCGAACGTTTTGCGGAAGTGGTAGACGCCGTACTCGGTTCTGGGGGCGCCAGGGACGGCGATCCAGCGCGCCGTCCAGAGGCGCCGCAACAGCGATTGGCCGCGCAACAGCGGCGCGGCTCCGGCGGCCAGCAGGAAACTGCGCCGCGTGAAATTCACAAGGGCTGACATATTCTCTCCTAACGTCGTCCGCGCCACCAGGTGACCACAGTGTGGTCGCGGTGAAATCGCAAATCGTTAATTCCACGGCAGATGCTCAAAAGTACGTGACCACACTGTGGTCACCACGCGCCCGTGCCGCGCATCTACCAGACACGGCAGGCCTGGGGCCGCACCATGGGCTGGCCTGCTTTGCACGAGAAAGCTTTGGCGAATTCGGGCATGTTCCCGACCACGAGCAGGGTATCACATCGAGGCGCGGGGGAGTTGCGCGCGGCGGAAGTTCACGGGCTCGATGGGGCCGACCCCGAAGACGAACATGGCGGCGCCCGCCAGGGCGAATCCGGCGGCCACCACGAAGGCCAGGTAGAACTCGCCGGTGCGGTCCACCACGACGCCCGTCAACCAAGGGGCCAGCACTCCGGCGAGGTTGCCGAAGCCGTTCTGGAAACTGGTCCATTTGCCGGCGGCGCGCGGTCCGGCCAGCGATTGCGTGATCGCCCAAAGATTCGAGGTGTAGATGCCATAGCAAACGCAGGCCAGGATCAGCAGCCCGAGGGACAGATTCGGATCGTGCACCAGCACCACCGGAATCAGGATGGTGGCCAACGTCAGGCCGGTGCCCGCGAAGCCTTTACGCACCTGCGTGGGCGATTCTCCGCGCGCAATCAGGCGGTCGCTCAGCCACCCGGAAAAGACGCACGAAACGGCGATCGCCAGGAAGGGCAGCCAGCCGAAGAGCGCCATCTTCGTTTTGGGAAAGTGGCGCTCCTTTTCCAGATAGGCCGGCAGCCAGGTGATCAGAAAGTACCAGTAGTAGTTGCCGCAGAAGAGGCCGAAGGCGGTGAACCAGGCGGACCGTTCGCTCAGAATCGCGCCGATGGAAGGAACCTCGGAGGCATCTTCGCGCGATGCCACATTCTTCCCCTGCGGCATCCATGCGGCCCACGGAATGAGCCACAACAGGCTGCCCCCGCCGAGCACGAAGAAGAAGATGCGCCATCCCACTTGCGAGACCAGCAGGCCGCCCACCAGGATCCCCAACGCCGGCCCCACCTTGGTACCGGAGTCGATGATGGCGTTGGCGAATCCGCGATGGTGCTCGGGATACTCGCTGGCGAGAATGCGCGAGTACGACGGGTAACTCACCGATTCGCCGATGCCCAACAGCAGGCGGAGGGCAAGAATCAACGCGAACACGGTCGCCGCGCCGGTCATCGCGGTGGCGCCGGACCACAGGAAGAAGCCGCAAGCCAGCACCCATCCAACGTGGAAACGGCCCACCACCCAGCCGGCCACAAAACTGAGCTGGCAGAGGGCGTAGGACGCGAAGAAGGCCGATTGCAGCGCGCCCACCTGGGTATTGGTCAGATGCAATTCGCGCTGAATATCGGTGGCGGCCACGGAAAGCGTGGTGCGGTCGATGTAGTTGATGAGGGCGGAAATGACGAGAAGGATGAGGACGCGCCATTCCTTGCCCGAGAGTGCGGTGCGCGCAATTCCTGGCGATGAAGTCACACGAGCCATTCTATACCCTCGACAACCGGGGACAGACAGGACTGGCAGCGAATTTCCGGTAAAGTGCGCCGGAAATTCATGCCAGTCTTGTCAGTCCCCAGGTGTGATATCTTTAGGCCTATCGAGGAGGGACTTCCCCATGGAACGAAAGAAGGCGAGCGAGTATCCCCAGGAGTTACTGAACCTGTTTGACCTCTATGTTCACGGCGGGATCGACCGCCGCAGCTTCCTGGAGGGCGCGAAGAAGTTTGCGGTGGGCGGCGTGACCGCCACGGCGATCTGGGAGAGTCTGCGGCCGAATTACGCGTGGGCGCAACAGGTGCCGAAAGACGATAGCCGGATCCGGACGGAATATGCCACGGCGCCCTCGCCGGAGGGGAACGGCAGCATCAAGGGGTATCTGGTGCGGCCGGCGCAGGCCGCGGGAAAGCTGCCGGGCGTGCTGGTGGTGCATGAGAATCGCGGACTGAACCCTTACATCGAGGACGTGGCGCGGCGCCTGGGAACGGCGAATTTCCTCGCGTTCGCTCCCGACGGGTTGACCAGCGTGGGCGGCTATCCGGGTGACGACGAGAAGGGCGCGGCGGCGTTCGGCAAGGTGGACCGGGCGAAAATGACGGAGGATTTCGTGGCGGCGGCGCGCTGGCTGAAGGCGCGCAGCGACTGCACGGGGAAGATCGGCGTGGTGGGCTTCTGCTACGGCGGCGGCATCGCCAACACGCTGGCGGTCCGCCTGGGCAGCGACCTGGCGGCGGCGGTTCCATTCTATGGCGGGCAACCGCCGGCCGCGGATGCCGCCAAAATCAAGGCGCCGCTGCTGTTGCACTACGCGTCGCTGGACACGCGCATCACCGGCGGATGGCCGGCGTACGAGGAAGCCTTGAAGGCCAACCACGTGACCTACACGGGCTACATTTACGAGGGCGCCAATCACGGTTTTCACAACGATACGACGCCGCGCTACGACGAGAAAGCGGCCAAGCTGGCATGGGAACGGACGATCGAGTTCTTCAACAAGTATTTGCGGTAGGCCGGCCTAACTGACTGCCTTCTGGTGGAACTTTTTGAGACCCAGAAATAGCAGGCCCAGATCGATCGCCGCCAGCGCGCCGATGACCACGAGCGTATTCATATGCGGCACCTGGGGAACGAGCGCCCCGCGCAGTCCCTCGCTGGCGTACACCAGCGGGTTCACGAGCACCGCCATGTGCAGAATCGGGAACGTCTCCAGCGCGCTCCACGGGTAGTAGGCGCAGCCGAACATCATCATGGGGGCCAGCACCAGGCTGAACATCAGGCCGATCTGCGTTTGCCCCACGCTGCAACCGAGCGCCAGTCCTCCGGCCGACGAAAACAGCGCCACCAACAGCGCCACCAGCAGGAACTCCACCGGCCTGCCGAAATCGAGTTTGACTCCCGACCCCATGATCAGCCACGCGGCCGGAATCACCACCAGCCCCGCCACCATGGCCTGGATCATCCCGGCCACGACCTTCTCCACCGCCAGCCAGCCGATTTCGATGGGCGCCAGCAACCGGTCCTCAATCTCGCGGGTGAATTGAAACTCGGTGATCAGCGGCATGGCCACGGCCTGCACGCCGGCCAGCACCATGCTGATGGCCATCACACCGGGCAGCAGCATGCTCTTATAGGCGGCGGGCATAATGCCGCTGGAAGTCATCACCTTGCCGAACACGAAGGTGAACAAGAGCGGTTGCAACAGATTCTGCAGCAGCGTGGGAAGCAGGTTGCGGCGGGCGACGTGCCCGTCGCGCGCGAGCAGGGCGTAAAACGTTTTCCAGTTCAATCTCGCAAACTCCTTCCGGTGTGATGCAGAAACAACGTCTCCAGGCTGGGCTCGGCGATGTGCACGTCGTGCAGTTCGAAGCCCGCCGCCTGCGCGATGGTGACAATCGACCCGATCAACTGGCCGCCGCGGCCGGCGTACACGTCCACCGAGGCCGGGTCCGGCGAGTGCACTTCGGTTACGCCTGGCAACGTCCTCAAATCCGCCAGCAGTTCTTCGGTAACGCGGTCGAAGCGCAGGCGCAGCAGGTAGCCGCCGGGAATCGCCGCCTTCAGCTCCGCGGGCGTCCCTTGGGCAATGATGCGGCCGTGATCGATGATGGCCAGACGGTCGCACAGCGTGTCGGCCTCGTCCATGTAATGCGTGGTCAGCACGATGGTCTTGCCGAGGCGGTTGTAGTCGCGGATGATCTCCCACAACAGCAGGCGCGTCTGCGGATCGAGGCCGGCGCTGGGCTCGTCGAGGAACAGCACTTCGGGATCGTGCATCATGGCGCGCGCGATGGAAAGGCGCTGCATCATGCCGCCGGAGAAGGTGCGCACCATGTGAGTGGCGCGATCGGTGAGCTTAAATTTCTCCAGCAGCTCATCGGCGTGCCGCTCCCGCTCGCGCGCGCTCTGCCCGAAATAGGCGCCGTGAAAGGTGAGAATTTCGCGGGCGGTGAGGGCAAAATCCAGATTGGGACGCTGCGGCACCACGCCGATCAGGCGCTTGGCCTTCACCTGCTGTTGCCACACGTCGAATTCGCCGATGAAGGCGCGTCCGCTGGTGGGTTGGGTGCGCGTGGTGAGAATGCCGATGGTGGTCGATTTCCCAGCGCCGTTGGGTCCGAGAAGCCCGAACACTTGCCCGGCGTGGATCTCGAAGGAGATTCCATCGAGCGCCACCAAGTCGAATTTCCTCGGCGACTTCTCCTTCCTGGCGGAGCGGACCGTCGCGAAGGAAAAGCCCGCGCCGCCCCCGGCCATGGGCGGCGGAGTGTCGTAGACCTTGCGCAGATTCTCGATGCGGATTCCGATTCCCATGGTCCACCGGCTACTGTGCGCGTTTGGCGACGAAATCTTCGCTGGCGATATCGCCCACCTTGCGGTTGAATTTGATCTCGTCGCCGGAGATGGTTCCGGTGTATACGACGCGCATGGTCATGTCCTGATAGGTCAGGGTTTCGACGAACGAGATGGCGTCTCCCTTCACGGAGCCCTCGGTGATGGGGCTTTGGCTGAATTGGGACTTCGCGGTTCCGGTCAGCTTCTCGCCGTCCACCTTGAACTCGTAGGTATAATTCTGCACTCCGATCTGGGTATCGATGGCGGCGGTCCAAAGGCCAGCCACGCCGGCGGCGAAAGCGGCGGCGCTCAGGGCCGCCAAGGCGGTTAGGGCGCACAGTGCGAATCCGCGGATAGTCATGGGAAAACTCCTGTCCCCGTATTATACCGGTGGCGAAGCAACCACTCCCGACCCGGTGACGCCGCGACGCGGAGACGCGGAAGGAAGAGGAGTCCGAGCTTCGAAGCGGATTGGCAGGCTCCACCAAAGAATGCCCCCAGGAATGGGGTCATGGCAGCCTTGGAAGGCTACTCTACGGCTCGCATCAGCTTGCGGTGCAATGCGGCCAACTTCGCGGCGTCGAACTTTACCACCTTCCGGTCGTAGGTCGTGAGGCCGTTGATTTCACCCTCGACATCGGTGGTTTGAGTGTAAATGGCGGCGGCCAGTCCCTGTTTCACCAGAGGCTCCAGCTTTTCGATCAGTGCTTCATAACCGGCTTGCAGCTTGTCGAGATCCTCAAAGGTCCGATAGCCCCAGTTGCGCTTGTCCCACCACAAGTGGCCGGCCAGCGGGAGTCCCAGCCCGCCGAATTCGCCCAGCACGCTGACGCGATCTTTCATCACGGGGAACATATCCGGGCCGGGATAGGAGTGCATGTCCTTGAGATCGCCCCAGCCGCGATCTTCCCATCCGCTCGGGCCATTCACCAGGCGCGAGGGGTCGAGCGCTTTCACCATCTTCAGGACATCGTTGGTCGCGTGCTGGCCCCATCCTTCGTTGAAGGGCACCCAGACGATGACGGAGGGCGCGTTGCTCAGGCTGTGGATGACGGACTTCAATTCGCGCTCCCAGCTTGCGGCCATCTCGGCGGGGAACTGCACGTCGTCCGCCGCCCCCTTGCGGACACTGCCCGGCGGCGTGCGCGTCATGGCGCTGGGCATATCCTGCCAGACCAGGAAGCCCAGCTTGTCGCACCAGTAATACCAGCGCGCGGGTTCCACCTTGACGTGCTTGCGCGCCACGTTGAAGCCGAGTTTCTTGAGGGTGTCGATATCGCTGCGCAGGGCTTCGTCGGTGGGCGCGGTGTAGAGGCCGTCGGGCCACCATCCCTGGTCGAGCGGGCCGATTTGAAACAGCGGCTGGTGGTTGAGGAAGATGCGGTTGACGCCAGCGGCGTCGGCGCGCGTTTCCACGCTGCGCATACCGAAATAGCTCTTCACCGCGTCGCCGGATTTGAGCGCGACGTCGAGATCGTAGAGCGTGGGCGAATCGGGCGACCAGAGTTCGGTCTGGCCGAGCGCGAGCTTCACTTCCGCGTCGCCGTGAAGTCCGCCGCGTCCGCCGTGGAGACCATGAGCCGCAACTGGTGCGCGTCGATGTCCGGAATCATGGCGATCTCGCGGATGTAAGCCGACGGGACGGGTTCCAGCCACACGGTCTGCCAGATGCCGGAAACGGCGGTGTACCAGATGCCGTTGGGATTGAGCACCTGCTTGCCGCGCGGCTGCAGCGCGCTATCGGTGGGATCCCAGACTGCGACCACCAGTTCCTGCTGCGCGCCGGGTTTCAGCGCGCCGGTGATATCGAGCGTAAAGGGATCGTAGCCGCCCTCATGGCGGCCAACCGCCTGGCCGTTGACGAAGACCTCGGCGCGCCAGTCCACCGCGCCGAAGTGGAGCAGCAGGCGCGTGCCCTTGGCGGGCGACGCGGTGAAGCTCCGGCGATACCACAGGCGCTGGTCCGGCGTGAGCGGGCGTTTGACTCCGGAGAGCGCCGATTCCACGGCAAACGGCACCAGGAGCTTGCCCTCGAACTGCGCGGGACGGTCTTCCGCTTTAGGCCGGATGGCATAGTCCCAGAGCCCGTTCAGATTGGTCCACCGGGCACGGACCAATTGCGGCCGCGGATACTCGGGGAGGGGGCGCTCGGCGGTGACCTGGGCGGTCCACGGCGTGGTGAGTGGGTTGTCGGCGGGCTTCCAGTCCGCGGCCAACGAGAGGACGGGCGCGCACACGAAGAGCGCCGCCAGTTGCATACGCATACAAGAATTGTAGCGGTTGGTGGGGCAGGCCGGCTGGCCTGTTTGAATGGGCCTTCGGCCCGCGAAACATCATGAAAAATAGTGGACCAGGCAAGGTGGGGCAGGCGCTTTCTAGGAACTTGCAAAATTCCGGATCCAGAGCCCCTGGTTGGTGGTGTCGGTACAAAACAAAATTGAGAGGAAATGTACTCGGCGGAGCGGCGAGGCAATAGAATATTTGTGATGAGCAAAAC
>JBEKDV010000006.1:0-59079 GCA_050014175.1 Candidatus Solibacter sp.
CCCCATGCGCACGCCTTCGGCGTGGATGACGACGGCCCTTCCACATCTCGTTCCCAGTCCCGTTCTCAGCGTGGGTGACTCCAACCGAGCACCACTGGGTCACTCTTGCCAAGCGCCAAAGATTCGGGTGGATGTTCGCTTCGTCGCCGCAACCAACCGCGATCTCAAGCAGATGGTCGACGAAGGTAAGTTCCGCAGCGACCTCTATTACCGGTTGCACGTATTTCCATTGACGGTTCCTCCGTTACGAGAGCGCAAGGAAGACATCCCTCTGCTCATCCGCTACTTCACGCAGAAATACGCCAAGCGGATCAACCGTCCCATCGAGTCGATTCCTTTCGTTGCCATAGAAGCCCTGACGAACTACGAATGGCCGGGCAACATCCGCGAACTGCAAAACGTGATTGAGCGGTCTGTCATCCTCAGCCCCGGCCGCGTGCTTCAGATCGCGATTCCAGAAATCGCGAAATCGTCTCCTCCTTCCCTCAGAGATTCCCGAGTGGAGGAGGACGCCGAGCGCAAACGGATCCTCCGGGCTTTGCGGGAATCCGACGGGAAAGTGGCGGGCGCGAACGGGGCCGCCGCCCGTCTTGGCCTGCGACGCACGACCCTGCAATCCCGCATGAAGAAGCTCAATATTGAGCGCCTGTATCGCTGATCTCGGCAATTGATCGGCAACTGCCGAGCCTGCCGATCCGATCATCGGCAGCACACCTGTAAGTCCTTCATTCCACGTCCGCAAAGCTGGCAAACGGATTGCATTCCGATATGCCGACACGAAAAACGGATCAATCTCCGCACGGAGATCCTTCCGTCTTCAATCTGTGTCACTGACGGAGAGGTGGACCATGGCTGATACGTTCAAAGACAAACTGATTGCCGACATTAAGATTGTTGTAACCGATGCCGAGGAGCTTCTGCATGCCACGGCAGATCACGCCAGTGAGAGAGCCGCTGGCCTGCGCGCCCGCCTTCAGAAAAATCTGAAAACAGTCGAAGGCCAACTTGCAGAGGCCGAAGCCACGCTTGCCGACAAAACCGTGGAAGCTTTCCGGGAAGCGCTTCAACAAATTTCAGAAGCTGCCAGTGAAGCGGCTGAAGCCACCCGGGAAGCGGCGCAGAAAGCCGAGGAAGCGGTTAAGAAAGCAGCCGCACCTGGAAGAGATGCCGCTAAGCACGCCGCAGAATCCGCCAGGGAGTCGATCGAGAAAGCGGCCGCCGCCACCAAAGAGGCAGCCAACAAGGCGTTGGACACACTGAACGAAATGACCAAGAAAGTCAGGGACACCATTAACAAGTAGCCCTTGGCAAGCTCGGCCCGCCTGCATTGACCAGCGGTCCGGGCGCGCGCTGCATTGGCGACATCCGACACGGAAAACGCGAAATGGCTAAACATCGATCGCTATCGAAATTCCTCCTTGCGCTACTTTTTGCCGCGGTGGCCTGCGCGCAGACCGCCGTAGCGCCGCCGGGGCTGACGCTCGCGCAGGCAGTCGATCAGGCACTGAAGAATAATTTACAGACAAACCTTGCGCTGGAGCGGACCGCCGAATCGCGTGCGCAACGCGGAATAGGGCTTTCATCGCTTTTGCCGAATGTCAGCGGCGCCGCATACCAGATGAGTCTCACGGAGAATCTCGCGGCACAAGGACTGACGGCGGCCGCCTTCCACTTCCCAGGCCTCCCCGCTTTCCTCGGGCCGTTCGACCGTTTCGATGCACGCTTCCAGGTGGTGCAGAGTCTGTTCAACCTGGCATCCATTCGCCGCTACCAGGCGACGCGCTATGGAGTCCAACTGGCGGAGCGGCAACGGCGGTTGGCGGAGCAGCAGGTCACCACGGCGACCACCCTGGCGTATATCGAGTTGCTGGAGACCGGCCAGTCTGTCGCGGCGGCGGAGGCGAATGTACAACTGGCCCGCCAGCTTCTCGATCTGGCAACCAACCAGCGAAACGCCGGCATCGCGACCGGGCTGGATGTGGCCCGGGCGGAAACACGTTTGGCGGGCCAACAGGTGCAGTTCGCCCAGGCTCGCACCAACCTGGATACCGCCAGATTGAATCTGCTGCGTATCACCGGCTCGCCGCTCGGTGCGCAATTGTCGCCGGCCGATGCGATGCGATTTGAGCCGCAACCCCCACCGGAGGCTGGTGAGGCCGTACGGCAGGCGCTTGACGGCCGGCTGGAGTTGTCCGTAGCCTCGGAACAATTGCGCATCGCAGAGGCTGAACGGAAAACGGCGATCGGGGGATGGGTGCCTTCGGTTTCGGCATTTGGCGACTATGGCAGCAGCGGATTGAAGCCCAACGAAGTGGATCTGCCCACGCGAAGCGTTGGCGTCCGCATCGATGTTCCGATCTTCGACGGCGGGCGCACGAGGTCGGAGGTGCAGGCTGCCACAAGCCGGGTCCACCAGGCGGAGATGCAGTTGTCGGACCTTCGGGCCGCGGTGGAGAAGGACGTGCGGCAGGCTCTCGACAACCTGGCAACCCGGGAGGAACAGATGCGGGCCGCACAGAAGAATCTGGATCTGTCGCAGCGGGAGCTCTCGCTGGCGCAGGATCGTTTCCGGAACGGAGTGGCGGACAACATCGAAGTGACTACCGCCCAGACCGAACTCGAAAACGCCCGCCAAACAGCGGTATTCAGTCTGGCCCAGTTCAACATCGCGCGCCTGAATTTGTTTTCTGCCCTGGGGCGCGCCAGGGATTTCACTTTCTAGAGGGCATATCCGGAGAACAAGAATGGCTAACGAGACTCTCATCGATGATACAGCGCAGGCCAAGGCGCCACGCAAGCGCGCGGCCAAGTTGATAGGCATTGGATTGGGTGTAATCGCCGTCGTGGCCGGCGGCCTGTACTACCTTCATTCGCGACACTACGAATCCACCGACAACGCGTTCATGGAGGGAGACGTGATTCAGGTGAGTCCGCGGGTTGCCGGGCAAATGCTCCGGGTTTATGTGCAGGACAACCAGCATGTCAATGGTGGCGACCTGATCGCGGAAATTGACGCTAACGATTACAAAGCGCGTGCGGCGGAGGCGACTGCCCACTTAGCCGATATCTCCGCACGGGCGGGTGGCGCGCAATCTAATTTGGCGCTCACCTCGACTGTAACCGACGCGGTCCTGATTCAGGCCGGCGCCGCGGCTGGCGCGGCTGGGGAGCAGGTGAAGATCCTACAGGCACGTGCCGAGGAGGCTCTCGCTGCGATTCGCGCGGCCGAGGCGGCCATGGCCCAGGCCGAAGCACAGCAATCCGCCGCCCAGGCCGAAGCCAGCCGTGCCGCCGATGACGCCGTCCGCTATCGGGCAATGTACGCGAAAGACGAGGTCTCCAAACAGCAGTTGGACCGTGCCGAAACGCTGACCAGGTCCACCGCGGCGGCGCAGGAGGCGGCCAGCCATGCCACCGAAGTCGCCAAGGCGCATCTGTCGCAAGCCCGGGCAGCGCAGGTGTCCACACAGGCCGCCTTGCGCCAGGCTGAAGAACAGGTGGTGCAAGCGCAAGGCCGGGTGAGCGAGGCGAAATCGGCGCCGCAGCAGATCGAAGTGCGCCATGCCGACGTGTCCTCTCTTCGCGCGCAGGTGGAACAGCAGCGCGCCTCGGTGGAACAAGCCGAATTGGCTCTCTCCTACACCAAGATCTACGCACCCGAATCGGGATACATTACGCGCAAGTCGGTGGAACCGGGCGATTTCGTGCAACCCGGCCAGCCGCTGCTGGCGCTGGTGTCGGATCGGCTCTGGGTGGTAGCCAACTTCAAAGAAACTCAATTGAAGCGCATGCGGCCGGGGCAGCCAGTCACGGTGAAGCTTGATGCGTTCCCGCAACTTCGCCTGCGAGGCCACGTGGAGAGCTTCCAGAGTGGAACCGGCGCGCGCTTCAGTCTCTTACCTGCCGAGAATGCCACGGGCAACTACGTCAAGGTGGTCCAGCGAGTGCCGGTCAAGATCGTGCTGGATGAAGCCCCACCGGCCGGATACCGGATTGGGCCGGGCATGTCGGTGGAACCCGAGGTCAAGGTCCAGTGAGCGCGCATTCCATCCAGGACAGCGCGGCCGAATGGTATTCCAGCGTCAATCCGTGGCTGATCGCCATGGCGGTCATGGTGGCAGTGTTCATGGAGGTCCTGGATACGACGATTACCTCTGTGGCGCTGCCGAACATGGCGGGCAGCCTGTCGTCCACTAACGAAGAGGCTACCTGGGTCCTGACCAGTTACCTGGTGGCCAATGCCATTGTTCTGCCTGCGAGCGGTTGGTTCGCCCTCCGCTTCGGCCGAAAGCGCTTTTTACTGGCATGTACCGGGCTCTTTACGTTCGCATCGCTGCTATGCGGGTTGGCCCCGTCCATGCCCGTGCTCATCCTGGCTCGTATCCTGCAAGGCGCGGGGGGCGGGGCGATGCAACCGCTTTCTCAGGCGATTCTTCTGGAGAGTTTCCCGCGCGAGAAGCAAGGAATGGCGATGGCGATGTTCGGCCTGGGGGTTGTGGGCGCGCCAATCATCGGTCCGTTTCTGGGTGGATGGATAACCGACAATTACTCCTGGCGCTGGATTTTCAACATCAACATCCCCATCGGGGTACTGGCCATATATTTGATCGGACGGTACGTTGAGGACCCGCCATACATCAAGAACGCGAGGCCGGGGACAATCGACGCCATCGGCTTTGGGCTGCTTACTGTTTGGCTGGCCACTCTCCAGGTCGTCCTGGACAAGGGACAAGAGGCGGATTGGTTCGCGAGCACTTGGATCACCTGGTTTATGGCGATTTCGGTCGGATCTCTGTTGGTGCTGATTGTGCGGGAACTGCGCACGCCCGAGCCTATCGTGGACTTACGTGTTTTTCGAAACCGGAATTTCTGGGTTGGTACGGTTATCACTACCATCATTATGGCGGCAGTGTACAGCGCTCTCACGATGCTCCCCTTGTTCCTGCAGACACTGCTCGGCTACACTTCTCAAAGCGCCGGTCTTGCGACAGCGCCACGAGGCGTCGGCGCGATGATTGCAATGCCGATCGCCGGCATATTGATGTCCTATGTGGACGCCAGGTGGCTGATGTCGTTCGGCGTCGCCTGTACCGCGGCAGCGACGTTGCTGTTTGGGAACCTTACGCTTGACGTCTCGATGGGGAGCATTATTTGGCCCAACGTCTTACAAGGGTTGGGTGTTGGATGTGTCATGGTGCCTCTCATGGCCATCTCGGTCGGGACGCTTTCTAAGGAGAAAATCGGCAATGCCAGCGGGATCTTCAACTTGATGCGTAACCTGGGCGGCAGTATCGGCATATCCGTCTCCACGACATTCCTGGCGCGTATGGCACAAGCCCATCAGGCGAATCTGGTCGGTCATATGACGCCATACGATCCGGTGTTTCGGTACCAACTCTCGGCCCTCACTGCCGGGATGAGCCGGTACTCGGCAGGACCAGTGGCCCGTATGCAGGCATATGGGATGCTTCACGGCATTCTGCTCCAGCAAGCCAGCCTTGGGGCCTACGTGGACATGTTCTGCTGGACGGCGCTCATTCTGGCGCTGTGTCTGCCGGGTGTGTGGCTGCTGAAAAAGGCGGTCACGAAGGGGAGCGTGGCTCTCCACTGAGCGCGAGCATCCCGCCCTCGCACCTTAAGGCCGGGAGCTTACGGCGATGAGAGGTCCAACAGAATGCAATCGGGAGAGCGGATTAATCGGGAATTCGGAGGGGCAGGAACGGAACGGGCAGCGATCGTATTCGTCTCGGCGTCGGCCGGGGAGGCGCGCATATTTCGGGAGATCGCCGAGGGTAGCCGTTGGCTGGTCGTGAATGTTCCCGACCTGATCGGCGCCCAGGCGGTGATTGACAAGCTGCGTCCGCGACTGGTTGTATGTGATACCGAGATTGAAGGTCGGGGCTCGTGGCGTGACCTGTTAAAACGCGAAGGACGCGGAACCCTCGCCCGCAAGTCTGTGCTGCACGCGGCCCGATGGAGCGGCGGCGGTTAGGGGGAAAACGAGGACAACGACGATGCAATACAGAGCGCTGACAATAGCAAGAGAGTACGGTAGTGGTGGGGCAGAAATCGCGGGCATCGTGGCAACCACTCTTGGCTGGAAGCTTGTTGATAAGGCGCTCCTCACCGAAATTAGCAGCAGGGCGAACGTGCCCGTCGCCGACGCGGGTGTGCTGGACGAACGGGTCGATCCCTGGCTCTACCGCATCATGCGCCCCCTATGGGGGAAGGGCGCCGATGGAATTTCAGCCATCACGTCAGTCGATCTATTCGATGCCGATGCCGAGGCGGCTCTGGCCAAGCAAATAATTCAGGAGGCCTATTGGCTGGGAAACTGCGTGATTGTGGGGCGGGGAGCACAGTGCGTCTTGCAGGCCAAGCCGGACGTGTTCCATGCGTTCGTGTACGCCCGGTGGGCGGATAGGGTTCATCGCGCCAGGGCACGAGTCCCACCTGGCGCCGATGTGAACAAGTTTCTTCACTTCATGGACGGCCAGCGCCTCGAATATATTCGCCGCTATTATGGCGAGAATCGATTGGATCCCCACCTCTATGACCTGATGATCAACTCCCACCACCAGTCCGAGGCAGCGGCTCGGCTGATCTTGTTGGCGATGGACGCGGCAGGGTAAAAACCCGGTTTGCGTGAAGATTACAGAGGCGCGGTGCTCGTAACCGAGGCACTTGGGATTGCCGGGCCAGCCAGGCAAGATCTGCGACGTAGTGCGGCGTCGTTCATAGGTTCGCTCAGGCGGACGCGCGAGTCGTAATGTTCGGAGCCTAAACCAATTGCATCCGGCGCGCCACATGGGTACATGGCCTGCCGATGATGTCGGCACTTGCATCGGCAGATGAGCTCGGTTCGGCAGGCATCCACCCAAAGCCCATGAAAATCAGAGGATTTCCTGGAGGCCAGAATGCATTCATCAATTCTGCTGACGCGGAGGGCCGAAAACATGTAGGGCGTCTGGCGGCCGAGATACGGCTTCTTCAATTCCCTATCCGGCGCTTGTTTCTACCAGACGTTGGTTCCTTGAATGGCACGCAGAAACCTCATTGTCGTAGTGCTCGTCCTTTGTTGCTGCGCGATGGCGGCAACCCCACAGACTGCGGCGACGCAATCGGGCACCTCGAAGCTGGATATCGCCGTACTGGACCAATCGCACCTCGCGGTGCCGGGTGCGCGGGTCGAGATCAAACTACAAGATCAGGTAATTGCCGCGCTGTCGACAGATGAGACCGGGCATGCGGTGTTCCCGGCGTTGACGCCCGGACGTTACACGATCAGCGCCTCCAAGGAAGGATTCGAGACTGCGATCGCCAAAGACTTCGAATGGAAAGAGGGCGTTCCCGGAAGCCTGGAACTGACGCTCAAAATGGCGGCCGCGAGTAAGCAGAGTGTCGAGGTTCGCGACACAACGTCTCCGGTTGAGGTGAGTTCGGTGCCGTCAGCCACTGTCGGGGGAGAAGCGGCAAAGGAACTCCCGAGCCGGCCCGCCACCGTAAGCGACGCGCTCCCCTTGATTCCGGGCGTCGCTCGCCAGCCGGGCGGCAAGCTGCAGCTCTCGGGAAGCGCCGAGCACCGTAGCGCGATGATCGTCAACTCGGCCGACGTGACCGATCCCGCGACCGGCGAGTTCGGACTGACCGTCCCCATCGATAGCATCGAGAGCCTCAACTTTTACCAGACATCGTACCTCGCGGAAAACGGCCGCTTTACCGCGGGACTTGTTTCCGTGGAGACCAAACGCGGCGGAGATAAGTGGAAATGGGAATTGAACGATCCCTTGCCCGAATTCAATATCCGGAGCTGGGGATTGCGCGGGCTGCGCACGGCGACGCCACGATTGAATGTAGAAGGACCGATCATCCCCGGAAAGCTGTATTTCTCCGAGGGATTCGACTATGAAGTGCGAAAGACGCCCGTCTTCACGCTGCCATTTCCCTTCAACCAAAAGAAAAGTGAGGGTTTCAACTCCTTCGGGCAGCTCGATTGGGTGACTTCCGGCAAGAACCTGATGACGGCGACCATACATTTGGCCCCCCAAAAGCTGGGCTTCGTCAACCTGGATTACTACAATCCCCAGCCGACGACGCCGGACGCGGGTACCCACAACTACACGGGCACCATCTCCGACAAGTGGACCATCTTTGGCGGCCTTTGGGAGAACACGATCTCCGCAACGCAATTCGACGCTACTGTTTGGCCCAAAGGCTCGCTTGACTTCATGGTTCAGCCGCAGATTGACTCCGGCAACTACTTTGCGCGGCAAAACCGCGATGCCAAGCGCTACAGTTGGTCCTCGTCATTCGAATTCGGACAGTGGAAGCACTGGGGGGCACATAGTTTTAAGGCCGGCGTTTACGTCGCGGAAAGCAAAGACGACGGACAGATGATCGAGCATCCTATCGATATCGAGGACACGAGCGGCCATTTGCTGGAGCGAATCGCGTTTACCGGTGGCGCTCCGTTCCACAACTCCGACACGGAAGTTGCGTTTTACGGTCAGGACCATTGGGTACTTAACCCGCACCTTTCGATCGATCTCGGCTTGCGAACGGAATCCCAGGAAATCTCCGAAGCGTTGCGCCTCGCCCCACGCGCCGCAGTCGCATGGAACCCGTCCACGCGCCTAGGGACTGTAATTCGTGCGGGTACCGGCGTGTTCTACGACCGTGTCCCGCTCGGGGTGTATTCATTCGATCGATACCCGGAACGTGTCGTGACGTTCTACGACCCCAATGGCTCTGTGAGCGCGGGACCCTTCACGTATCTCAATGGCTTGGGCGAAGTGATCTCGCGACGGAGCTTCATTTTCACCCGCGAGGTTCCCGGAAACTTCTCTCCGCGCAGCACGACGGGCAGTCTCCAGATTGAGCAGCCGATTGCGAAAAGCCTTCGCTTGCGGGCCGGTTACCTGCAGACCGTTTCGAGCGGCCTCGTCATTCTCGATTCGACGGCCCCCGATCCCGCCACGAATGCCGCCGTTACGCTTCTCTCCGGCAATGGTACGGCGCGCTACCGCCAGTTTGACGTCACGGCGCGAGTGCGCATGGATGACAAACGTGAGTTGTTCTTCTCTTATGTCCGCAGCCACGCGACCGGAGACTTGAATGACTTCGCGGGCTACATCGGCAGTTTCCCAAACGCAGTCATTCATGCCAACCAGGTTGCGACGCTTCCCACGGATCTGCCGAACCGTTTCCTGGTATGGGGGCGCCTGCAATTGCCGCATGGATTCGGATTGGCGCCCGTTTTTGAATATCGTAGCGGATTCCCCTACTCCGTGGTGGATGTCTTGCAGCACTATATTGGCATCCCATACTCGACACGTTTCCCGAACTTCCTTTCCGCTGATGCGCGTGTGTGGCGGGATTTCAAGGTGAATTCGAAATACTCCGTGCGATTGTCGGTCAGTTCGTTCAACCTGACGAATCACTTCAATCCGGAAGCGGCCCACTGGAACACCGCCGATCCCGCCTACGGCCTCTTCTTTGGCGAACGCCATCGGCGGTTCACCGCCGATTTTGACGTGCTCTTTTGAGAGCACTTCGAAAAGCACATCCCAACAATGGCAGTTTACGACACGACGGTGCGAGGATGCTTCGCACGCGGAGGAGCGCGCCGCGCGCGTCCAGTGGCGCCGCGTACGCCGGCGATCCTGATAGGCGAGCATCGCCCGCGAACTCCCGCAGGAGTCCGAACGCCGCGCCCTTCCCGGAAGTTTTCCTGCGCGACGCCTGCCGCGAGGCCGCGGTCAAATCCGTGCGCGGATCGGCGAGCGCGGCACGCCGCGAGGGAGCTATTCCCTGCGAAAGAGGGTGACAAAATGCGACATCGAAGGGGGCAGGCGGAGGCGCCGATCTTCAGGCATGCATACCAAGAGGCCGACTCCCCACCGCAACGAAGTTGCCCGCACTCAATGAAGTGCTCGACACCTCAATTACCGGTGGCGAAGTGCACATACAAAAGCCGGCGACAGACCTGTTGGAGCGCTTTTTGCCGAATTGCTAACGCGCACGAAACAGATGCTGCCGTGGCTATGCTGGAACGGTACTCCCACATCCGAATGGCAGCCAAACGAGATGCTGTGAAATCCCTTGAGCTTCCGAAGGCTGAACCGAGGCTGGTTTCAACGCCAATGCCAAAGGGACGCCAAAGTGCAGCGAACGTCAAACCATTAAAGACCGTAACTTGTCGATTTTGGTGGTGAGCGCGGTAGGAATCGAACCTACAACCTACTGATTAAGAGTCAGTTGCTCTGCCAATTGAGCTACGCGCCCGCTAGGGGTTTCCGGAAGCTGGCGCGACTCTCGCCTCGCCAAAAATCAGTATAACATCTCCTGCGCCTTTGTCACTCCGCCGGTACCGATTGTCCCGGCGGGAGCGCCGCCGCCGCGATCTGTGCGATGTCCAGCAGCTTCGGCGGCGCCTGCGTCACCGTGCCCAGCGCATCGCGGAACATGGTCTGGCAAAACGGACAGGCCGTCCCGATCGTCTGCGCGCCCGTCGCCACCAACTCCTCCACGCGCGCGATGTTCACGCGCTTGCCCTTCTCTTCGCCCAGGAACATCTGGCCGCCGCCCGCCCCGCAGCAGAACGAACGCTCGCGCGCGCGCCCCGCTTCCACCACCGCCGCGGTCCGCCCGATCACCGCCCGCGGCTCGTCGTATTTATCGCGGTAACGGCCCAGGTAGCACGGGTCGTGGTACGCCACGGTCTCCCGCGCCACACCCGTGGCCGCCGGCAGCCGGTCCGCCAACCGCGCCAGCAGTTCGCTGTGATGCTCAATCTCGAAGGTCGCGCCCGCCTCCCGCCAATCCGTCCCGATCGTGCGCACGCAATGCGGGCAAATCGACACCATCTTCTTGACCTTGGCCGCCTGCAGCGTCTCGATATTGCTCTCCGCCACCTGCGTGAATGCCAGGTCGTTGCCCAGACGGCGCGCCGGGTCGCCCGTGCATTTTTCTTTCCGCGGGACGCCGAAGGTCACGCCCGCATGGCGCAGCACCCGCCCCAGCGCCAGCACGATCTCGCGCCCCTGCGGATCGTACGCCCCCATGCAGCCCAGCCACAAGCAATATTCCTGGCTGCCGTCGAAGATGGGCAGGGCGTTCTTCTCGATGAACTTCTGCCGTTCGCTAGAGGCGAACCCCAGCGCGTTGCCGTTGCGTTCCAGGTTGAGAAACAGCTTGGTGCCGTAATCGTCTTCCCATTTGCCGGTGTTCACCGCGCCGCGCCGCAGCCCGACGATGATGGGCAGGTGCTGTATGCCCACCGGGCACTGGAACTCGCAAGCGCCGCACGTGGTGCACTGGAAGACCGCCTCTTCGCCGATGTACCGGCCCAACAGCGGCGCTTCGCTCGCCGCGCCGAATTCCTTGAGGTAGCCGCGCATCCCCAGGACGATCTCTTTCGGGTTGAGCACTTTTCCCGTATTGGCCGCCGGACAGTGCTCCGTGCAGCGCCCGCATTCCACGCACGAAAACGCCTGCAGCGCGTCGATGCGCGTCACGTCCTTGCCGGTATCGAGGCCAAAATCTTCGTCGCCGGCCAGCGGCGGAATCCGGCTGAAGCCCTGCCGCTTGAGAAACACCGTGGCCGGGCTCAGCACCAGGTGCAGATGCTTGGTGTGCGGAATCAGCGGCAGGAAGATCACCAGCGCCAGCGTGTGCAGCCACCACACGCCCTGTCCAGCCACCGATTCCTCGTCCATCCACAGTCCCGCCAGATAGGTCGCCATCAGCGTGAAAATCAGGAAGGCGATGAAGCCCGATTCCGGCGCCACCTTGCCCAGCCACACCGGCCGCACCACGAAGCGGCGCACGAACAGCCCGGCGATGGAGGCCGCCACCGCCACCGCCCACACCGCCACGAATCCCAGATAGAAGCTGCCGAAACTCGAATCCTGCGTCAGAAATCGCCCGCCGAATGCCGACGCGATGTGATTGACGGTCACCAGCGCGAAGGCCAGAAATCCCCAGTAAACGAAGGCATGCGCCAGGCCGGGGAGGGGGCGCTGCTCGATCACCTTCCCCTGTAGCATGACTTCCCAGAGAAACTGCCTGATCCTCGGCCCCAGTGGCTTTACCTCGAAATCCGTCGTGGCGCGCGAACCGCGGATCACCTTCAGGACTTTACGGAAACGCCACCAGAACAGCGTCAAGGAAATAAGGAGAATTACGACAAGTACTGCCCGTTCCACCCAGGATGCGTCGGTCATATGCAGTCCGTTTTTGAATGTAGCATGTGGGCCTCACGCTGGTTTCGTTAGAATGGAATCTATGGAGGGACTTTGCGAATAGTCGTTTCCGGCGCCGCCGGGTTTGTTGGGTCGCACATGTGCGACCGTCTTCTGGCGGAAGGCCACAGCGTCGTCGCGCTGGATAATTTCCTGACCGGCGTGCCGGCCAACCTCGCCCACCTCGCCGGTCACCCCGGCTTCTTCTTCGTTGCCCAGGACATCACCGCGCCCTTCCGCATCGCCGGCGCCATCGATTGCGTGGTCAACATGGCGTCGCCCGCCAGTCCCAAGGATTACCTGGAGCACCCCATCGAGACCCTCGACGTGGGCTCTCTCGGCACGCGCCGCATGCTGGAATTGGCGCTCGAAAAGAACGCGCGCTTCCTCGTCACCTCCACCAGCGAGTGTTACGGCGATCCGCTGGTGCACCCGCAAGTGGAAACCTATTGGGGCAATGTGAACCCGGTGGGCCCGCGCTCCTGCTATGACGAAAGCAAGCGCTTCGCCGAGGCCCTCACCATGGCCTATCACCGCAAACACGGCGTGCGCACCAACATCGCGCGCATCTTTAACACCTATGGCCCGCGCATGAAGTTAAACGATGGACGCGTGGTGCCGGCCTTCCTCGATCAGGCCCTGCGCGGCGAGCCCATGACGGTCTTCGGCTCCGGCTCGCAGACGCGCAGTTTCTGCTACGTCAGCGACCTGGTGGATGGACTCTATCGCCTGATGCTCTCCGAGGAGCGCTACCCGGTGAACCTGGGAAATCCGCGCGAGATGACGATTCTCGAGTTCGCCGAGCACATCCGCCGCATGACCGGCAGCAAATCGGAAATCGTCTTCCGCGACCTGCCCGAGGACGACCCCAAGCAGCGCCAGCCCGACATTACCAAGGCCAGGACGCTGCTCGGATGGGAGCCGTGCGTGCCGCTCGACGAGGGGCTGCGCGAAACGGTCGCGTATTTCCGCGGCCTCGCCGCTGCCGTTGCCTGAGCGGCAAAGTCTACTGCGCCGGCGGAATGTTGAGCCGCCGTTCGACTTCCATGACTCGCGATTCGAGCGTGGCTACCCGAGTGCGCAATACCGCCTCGTTCGCCTCCACCTCCAGGACGCGTCCATCGTTGCTCTTGGCGTAGCCATAGAAGGCTTGGAGGAGTTTCGTTTCGATTCCTCGCATCGCTTCCAAGAGCTCGTCCTTAGCTTCCTGGACTGCGGTCTGAACGTCCTGCTTTGTTGCGGGCTGGTTGCCGTTTTCCATGCTGTTCACCTCAATCATACATCCGTTGAGGCAAAGAAAACCGTACATCATGTACGGCCGTGCGACCGCAACCCTCCTGTTTTCTGCAAAGGAGAAGGACCAAACCGTACATCGTGTACGGTTCACGTTGGGCTGGTAGCGGGAGTGGGAATCGAAAAGAAAGAGCCACCTGAGAATCAGTAACTTACAGATACTTTGGAGGGCCAGATACGCGGGATCTGCCAAAAAAGTAGGGCTGTGGCACGTGTGCGGCACACGAGCTTTCGGAGGACCAAATACTTGCGGTTTGGTCCTCCCTGTCGGGGTATTCCACAGCGGAGTCTAAAGCCCCAACTTCCCAGCGCTATTCTCCCGGAACAAGCTCCCGTCTCGGATGTATCGGCGTACCATCTGAACCGACCGATGCCCGGTTTGGTTCATGATCGAGCGCTCTGAAGCGCCTGCAATCGCCGCCGCGGTGCCGTGTCCGGCCCGGAGCGAGTGCCCAGCGTACTTCGCTGAATCCAGCCCGGCCCGGTTCGCCAGTTTCTTTACCACCCGCGCCACGTCGATACCACTCAGCCGGGCCGCCTGCACTTGTCCATGGCGATTGATGGAGCGGAATACCGGGCCGGTGCCGATGCCCGCCTGTTCCATCCACGCTTGCATTGTGCGAACGGGGCACGTCTCAGGGTTCGCGCCGTAGGGTATACCTACCTTCCGGCCCGCGCCGTCTTGATCGGTCTTGCTCCGCCGCAACGTCACCGTCAGGCCATCCTTACCGAACGCGCAATCCTCCGCGTCCAGACCCACCAGCTCCGAGCGGCGGAACGCGCCCGCGAATCCCAACAGGATTAGCGCCCTATCGCGCGCGCCAATCGCGCCGTCGCCGGCCGCTTCCACCATTGTGCGGATATCATCCGTCAACGCTGCCGCCTTTTGTGCAGGTGCGGTTCCCATAGTGCGGCGGATGCCTTTCATCGTGTTCCGCACGATTGCGTGGTGTGTCGGCGGTTCCAGGCCGGCCGCCTTGTGCGCTTCAGCGATGGCGTTCAATCTTCGCTGAATACTCCCAGGTTTGAGGTGCCCGGCACACTCCGCAATGTAGGACGCCACGGTTCCAGCGGGCGCGGGCAGGCGGCACAGACCGTGCCCCTCGCACCACTCGCAGAATGCCCGCCAATCGCTCTGGTAGCCCCGTAGCGTGTTCTCTGCTTTGGATGCCCGGATGTACTCCCGGACCTGTGCGGGAAGGGGTGAGGGAAGCGCGGGGAGCGGAACCAAGTCCGCTCCCGTCTGCCCCAGTCCCAGTACCGGCCCGATCAATACCGCGGCCGTCATGCCGCCACCTCATCATCGGCGCGCGCCGTGTCATCTGTCCGGCCCGGTTTGAAATGCTCCCGTTGCCCGCTGAGCGCTTCCAGTTCGCGCCAGAACCCCGCTTCGGCCCGGAGGAACTCTTCGGCCATCGGGGAGAGTTCCTGGTAGCGGGCATGATGCTTGCCCCAATAGCCCGTCCCATCCTTCCGCCTTTCCCGGTTCTCAGGTAGAAACCATTCCGCTTCCAATGCCCGGTCCCTGCAACGCTGCGCGGGAATCGGTGGGGGCAGGGGCAGACGGTGTACCCCTGCCTGTTTCCGCGGTTTGGCCGTACCAGCGGCCGTTATCAGCACGTGCGGGTTATGGCCCGTCAGGTTCAATTGCACGCGGTAGCTGAGTCCGTCTCGATTCAGGGACCGGCACACCTCCGCAAACTTGCGCCATGCCGTATCAAAGCGCTTTTCATCCCGCGCGCTTTCCACGGGAGTGTAGATCAGATAGCGCCCGGTCATGCCGCCACCTCCGCCGTACGCTCTGACATCTGAATCATGAAATCGGCCGCCTGTTGCGCTTTGCTGGCAGCCGTGAAGATTGCGCGCTTGTCCGCTTTCAGGACCTTGAGCCATGACGCGATGTACTGCGCATGATCCGGCCGCGGTTCCGTGCTGAGTCCCAGGTAGGAGCAAACGAAAGCAGCGGTCAACTCCGCTACCAGTTCCTCCAGGCTGTAGGCGCTATCGCCGAAGCGCTTTCCAAGCTCGCGATTGCATCGGCCGGCCGCGGAGGTCCAATGCCCGGTTTCATGTGCCCGCGTGCTGTAGTAGTCCGTGGGAGTGAAGAACGCGCCAAACGGCGGAAGGGTGATTGCATCGTCCGCGGGCGAATAGAACGCGCGGTTTCCCTGATGCGCCACGCGCGCGTTGATCCGTCCGAAGAACACCTCCGCGCGTTCGATGCGTTCCTCTATCGGTGTGCCCACGTCCCCTTTGGGAGCGTATCCGTCAACCTGGGACGCGTTGAACACGCTGTAGCCGCGGGTGAAGAGCAACCGCGAACCGCCTGCCGTGTGCTCTTCGCCGTCATCCTGGGTTTCGGCTGAACTGTTGGCGAATTTCCAGAACACAACCGTGGTAGCCTTTTCACCCTTGCGCACCTGGGCGCCGCGGTCCTGCCATTGGTTGTACGTGCCCCATTCCCCGCGTTCGTAGCCTTTGGATTGCGCCGCGGCCCACAGGCAAATGGTATTGATGCCCCTGTAGGGCTTATGGCTCGCTACGTTGATCGGGGAGAATGCAAACTTGCCGGAGGTGTGCCACGGCATACGCCAGTTGCTCACACCTTGCTCAATTGCGTTGACGATTGCGTCCGTCACCTTGCGGTAAACGTCCGGTTTCTCTGTTGCGGTATTCTCTTGGTAAGACATCGAAGCTCCCTTAAAGCTTTGGTGTTTAGGGGCCGTACCAGATTGGCGTCTGATGCGGTCCCGTTTCTGTTCTAGCGTTCGATTCGCTTCAAGAATCGAACATCAGAACTGAGCCCAGTATGAACCTTACCCGGTAAGGTGTCAAGGGAAATATACAACTTTATTGTCGGCTTCCGTTCCATACCGGGTAAGGTGTAGTATGGAAGTCATGAGCGTAAGAATTCCTGCTGAAGTCCGCGCGGCAATGACCGAGATTTCGCGCAAGTTTGGCAAGCTGGGCGGCAAGACGGCTGCCCAGAACATGACAACTGAAGAGCGCGCGGCACGCGCTAAGAAAGCATCCGACGCGGCAGCCCGGAAGCGCACGGCCCAACGTTTAGCGAAGGAACGCGGCGCCAAAGGGTCGGCGAAGGCCGCGAAGAAATGACCGGCGCCGAATTGTCCAGCGGGTGCACTGGCCGTGTCTCTGTTCTACAAGTCGCAGTGGCGAATTTTTTTTGGCAGTTTTTTTTGCTCTCCAGCAACGGTCTTGTTGTGGGGTGTTATCGTTAGCGGAGGGAAAAACCGATGCGACGGCTATTGTGGCTGCTGATCCTGTCTGCTTTCGCGACACTCCAAGCACAAACCTTCCAGGTTGATTATCTCTATCGGGCACCGGATAAACCCAACAAGCCCAAGCGCGCCTTTGGTGTGATTACTCTGGACTCGGCTAAGAAATCACTGACCTTCACATCCAGTCCGACAGGGCCGTGGGGACGTAGACAGCCGATGTTGAAGTTCGACATCACGGCCGCTGCGGCCACCACTATGACCTACGAACGCGAATCCGCGCCGCCGAGCTCCGGAAACGATGGGGGACTAATCACCACGGCGCTGGAGGGTCTGACGGCAAGAGCGGACAAGCATTTTGTAACGCTCCAGTACAAGACCACGTCGGGCGAAGGGAGGTATGCGATCTTTCATTTCGAGAGGAGCAAGGACGTTCGCGAGGCGCTGGCAGCAATCGAAGCGGCTCTTGGGATACATTGAATGGAGCACGCCTTTTCGGGGCGTCCGAGGCTTCCAAAGCAGGGCGAAACGAAACAAGGCGCGACGGTCCATTGTGTTACCCCCGAGTTTGGTTGCAGCACGACGGGGGCTGGGTTTCCGCTCTGGTGCTTAGATGCTGAATCCCGCAGATTTGTTCGAGGCGTTTTTCCAGTTTTTTGAGGGGCATGGCGCTTCCCCTTCATGACTCTGAAATGCTGATAGTATTCTCTTCATGTCGATCTATAACGCGATTTGTACGAACGTGGCGTGCGACGTGACGCTGGGAGCGTGGAGGGAAGAATCACAGCCAGTCCCGCTCTTCTGTCCTAAATGCGGCGCTGGGGTTATAGAAAAATGCCCCAACTGCGAAGCGGTAATCGACGGCCTGGCAAACCCAAGGCATTGCGACCGGTGCGGGCAACAACTACGCTTCGACCCTGATAGCCGTTAACTTGTTTCCGCAGCTCGGACAGAACATAGTGTCTCTACCAGAGAGCGTATGAGAAGCGCCGCATTTATCGCAAGGAATTGGGATATGGTTGTGATCCAGTCTTACACCGCATTTCCCACAGAAAACTGCTGTTGGAGAGACTGAGTTACCGCATTGGCAAAACGTAACTTGCATTCGGGCACACTCCTGCATTACTGTGAAATGGAGTTCCGAAACTTGGATCAGACGGCCCCGACTGCCCATCGGGGCTTTCGGTCCGGCTATTTCTTCCGGTCCCAGTAGTGCAGTATAGCGGGTTTCTTAGTTTCGCTGTTCGCGGCCATTGTTTTTTTGATCGGTTTGAACTTCCGCGCTTTCTGACTTCCGTACCGCTCTCCCTGGAGACTTCGCCCGTTCCTGGACTACCGCAGGCAGCGTGTCACGCGCGAAGCGCTTCCAGTACTCCTGCTCGCCGGTTGTCCAAAGCAGGCGTCCATAGTTGCGGCTCAGCCCGCGGCAAGCTTTCGTGACGGTCTGCACCACGTCGGCCAGGCCCTCCCACTTCAGCAGGCGCAGGCGTGGAAGCATCTTCACCGGGATAGTGAATTCGTGCCGCTTGCTCTTGCCCCACTTCACGCGGAGCGCGACGGTGATCTCGGGAAAGTCCTGCCTTGGAGGTTGCGAGAACCACCATGCCCGAAAGAGGAGGTACCGCCGCCGCCCTTCCGTTCGGAGTGGCAAGTCCGGTTGCATTGTGCCGTTCGAAATTTCCTGCTCCACGAAGTCCATGCGCCGGCACAGCGCGGCCGAGGGAGTATATTCGCCCGAGCACAGGCGCGTAAAAGTCCGCCGGTTGAGTGCCAGAAACGCCACTATTCGTCTGATCGAGAAGCCCGGTTTCACGAGTTTCGCGATTCGCTCGGCCGGCCAGGCCGCAACGAGTTCCCGGTTCTCAGGACTTCCACGCCGTCTATACTCATCCGCCAGCATGTAGCAGCCTACGACGCCCGTCTCGCGAATCTGACGCTGAATGTGCCCATACTCCCTCGGAAACCCGGCTCGCGACTGTTTCCAGTGCTTCCCCGACGTGTTGCTCGGCATGGTTTTTTGCAGCCCGTTGAATCCGCTATCATTGTAGCGCTCTACCGGACTGATTCTTAAGAGGCTTTACGGCTTTGGCCGCCAATTCCGCGAACGTGTGAAATGACCTCTGAGACCGTCCGTTTTCCTGTTCCCGACCCGCGGTCCTCGGGTATCCTGTGGCCGGGCAAACTGAGGGGTGTAGACGGGGGGCCTTCAAGTGCAAGTCGAACACGATTCGTGTGCAAAGGCGTGCGGCCCGCGCGGGCGCAGGTCAAGAATCAACGTGGGTCCGAGACTCAAAATCATCGGGGTAGTGAGTTTTCAAGTACCCGTGCTCCATCCCGAACTCGAATCCGTGGAGGTACCCTTCCCGGATTCCCTCCTTTCGCGTGAGGTCAAGGAGCAGGAGGAAAGCGAAGGGGAGTATCCACCACTTCTGGAAGATCAGATACGCCAACAGAGAGGCCATGAGCGCGATGGCGATGCCTCGCCTGGAGAACAGGAAATTGCCACTGGCCTCGAACTTCCGAAACTCCGCTCTAGCGCGAGCGCAGTCTTCAATAGTTACTTGGTGCAATGTGCTCACCTCCGTTCGTCGGCCCTATGATAGCCGAGATTACGTCGGGCCGGGCATTGAGCGCTTCGGTCCGGCTCCGGCTAGGCCGCGTGAGGGTCGAACTCGCGTCGCCGTAGCGCCTCGCAAGGCACCCGCTCTCGTAGTGGGATCATAGGACTTGTTCGAACACGCCGGTTTTCGCGGCATTACCTGTTCTCTGGAGGAAATATGCTTGAGGATCGCTTGATCGACCTGCTTTTGCTGGCATTTCTGATTTACCTCTACTCTGCTCTGAGGAAGGAGCGCAAACGGGTCCAAATTCTCTCGCACTTCGTTTCCGGGGTGATTTATTATTCGGTTGACACCGCGGGTCGCGCTGCCCCAGAGAACGTGAGGCAAAGTGCCTCCCGTTTCACATCGACAAATGAGACCTCGAACAGCGTCGATTGGGTGCCCAGCGTTGTTTGGGACGCCTGCTTCAATCGGATGCTGGAAAGGATCTACCGGGAGTTTGATAACCACTATGGAGCCGTTTGGATGTGGGAGTTTGCAAAACGGGATCAGACGCTCTTCGACCGACGGTGTTCTGCGGGTATCGTGTGCGTTTCTGATGGAGGTTTCACGACGTTGTACCGTAGATTCCACCAGTATGTTTACAACGAACTCCAACCGATCATGACGAAGACGGAAGGCTGATAAGGTCCGCTTATCGCTGGTCTTGCGCTACCATGCCACGCCCGTCATTGTTCTGTTAGGGATTCCGCAAAAACGAAGTTCCTTCCTCACCAGCCCATTTCCCTTCAAGCATCCAGTCCCGGACCTTCCACGGGTCAAACCGTGTGCCTGTCCTGGCCCCACCCGCGCGGGTGCCCGTCGGACGCCCGCCCTCGGGTTGCGCCCGGTGAATCGTTGGGACTATCCTCAACAACAGCCGCCTAGCTCGACGGGGCGACAAGCCGGGGACCCTGCCCGGTTGGCGGCAATTCACTGACAGGGATTCGCTGAGGGAGCGATGCATACCGGCCTTCACCCGCTTATGCGGGAACCTGTAGCTCAGGCTGAAATCAGATACAAGTCTGAGGAGGAAAAGGGTCGCTGGTACGAATGGCAACCCGTCGATGCGGACTCCGTGCCGCCGTGGTGGTTCGCCGGAGCGGAATACACGTGGGAAGTGGTTCTGGCCTTCGTGGACGCCTTCATGCAGTACACGTGGGCCGTAGACTTTGACGGCGCTGTTGAACAGGAATTGGTGGAAACGGCCGGCGACACTTTCGTTGAAAAGCTGATTCGCTATGAATCTGGCCAGCATCGGAAGTCCCAGTTCGTTTCTTTTGTCAGAAAGTTCCTTGCTGCACGCCTAGCAAGGCTTATACGCGAGCGGTGGGAGAAGGCTGCTCCACCGCGCCCACAACCGCTGCCGGGGCGACAAGGATGCACGAAAAGCGAGTACCTCCCAGGCGCGTCCGCGGCGCCGCCGCTGGAGGAGACCGCTGAGGGTCGCGTCCGGCGCGGGCGTCCCAGGTCCAGTCCGAATCTACACCCAGAAGTGGAGAGTTATCTTGAACAGATCAGCAGAGAGGCCGGACGGCGGGTTACTATCGCGGAGTTCTGTTGGGTCTCCGGCTTCGAAGATGACACCGTCTTCGGCTTCTGGCGCCGCGGCGACCACAAACGCTGCAATGCCGGTCAGGCAAGGAGATTCGCGCAAACACTGAGCCTGGCTCCCAAAGACTTTCTGAAACTGCTGTCTCAGAAGTAGTCACGGCTGCTCACGGCTCGCAGCCTGAAAGATTCATCCCTAAATCACCTATTTCCCCAATTACTCCCTAATGCACGCGAAATAGCGAGTGCTCCACGATCAAAACGTGGAACAGCCAACCTACTTGAAAACCAAACGCGAGGCCGCCCGCCACCTGGGCGTCTCTCAGGGGTCGCTGGAGCGCCTGATGCGCTCTGGCTTGGTCTACATCCGCGTCGGCAATCTGGTCCGCTTCCGGCCGGAAGATCTGGCGGATTACATCGAGCAACGGCGCGTCCAGCGCTCAGGGGATGCGGCATGAAGCAGCGCGCTCTGTTTCCACACAGACCGCAGAACCGCCAGACACAAGCCGGGCTTGCGGATCGGTACGCAGTGTCCAATCACGAGGCCGCGGAGATCATTTTACGGGACCGTGAGCGCTACGCCGGCTTGCCGGTGATGTGGGCTGAGGTGTTGCTGCAAAGCCGCACGCGCGTGACGGAGTGGAGGTTGACCGCATGATGACGTCGCCCCCCCTGCCTCCTGACATCCGCGTGCCGGACGACCTTGCGGAGCTTGATCAATGGGTACTGTGGCGCTCCGAACAGCGAAGCGGCAAGCCCACGAAGGTTCCGTATCAAGTAAATGGCAATCGTGCGAAGTCCGATGACCCGCATACGTGGAACACGCTTGAAGCAGTGGCGGACGCCTGGACAAAAGCGCCGCAGCGCTACCAGGGCATCGGGTTTGTGTTCGCGGCTGCGGACCCCTTCGCCGGCATCGATCTGGACGATTGCTGCATGGACCAAGGCGACGCACTCAAGCCGTGGGCGCGGCCTATCGTCGAACGCTTTGCAGATACCTACATGGAAATCTCCCCTTCCGGCCGCGGTGTGAAGGTTTGGGCAAAAGCGCGGTTGGAGGGTCCGGGCCGCCGTGCGCCTTACCAGGACGGCGCCATTGAGATTTACGACCGTGGCAGGTTCTTCACCGTTACGGGTCGCACCATGAACGGCACGCCGCTTCAAGTCGAGGAACACCAGGCGGACGTTGCCAAGCTGTACGCACTCATTTCGGGCGGGACAACTGACCGTTCAAAAGCGAAAGCCGACCTGAAGGAGCAGAAAACGGTCCCGGAGGGCAAGCGTTACGAGTACCTGCAATCGGCCGCGGCTCAGTATCGCGCAAAGGGAATGGACCGCGAGGAAATCTACGCGGCGATTGCGGCAATCAACTCCCGGCGGTGCGCCCCGCCAAAACCCGATTCTGTACTGCGCGAATTGGCGAAATGGGCCGCCACGCTGGAACCGGATAAGACCCGTGCCTTTCGGATGCCCGCGACGGCCGCGGCGCCAGGATCTTCCAATGTCGCACCCGAACTCTTGAGCCAGCATTTCAGCGACTACGGCAATTCGCAGCGAGTGATAACGCTCCACGGCACCGACCTTCGGTACTGCCATGCTCTCGGAAAGTGGTTGTTGTGGCACCGCGGCCGCTGGGCCGTTGACGACGGAGAGAGCGCCCGCGATCTCTCGCAGGCCACCATCCTGGAATTCGCGCGGCAAGCACTGGCGGCCAAGAACGAAACAGCGGCGAAATTCGCGGCTGGTTGCCTAAACTCGCAACGAATCTCAAACGCTCTGCGCGAAGCACAGCCCCACCTGGCAATACGGCCGGCAGAACTCGACACCCATGCGGGCTTGTTGAATTGTGAAAACGGCACGCTGGACCTGAGAACCGGCCGGCTGCGCGAACATCGGCGCGAAGATTTCATCACCAAGCTGGTGCATCACAAGTACCGGCAGGACGCGGCGTGTCCGGTGTTCCTTGCGTTCCTCAACCGGCTCACCGTGAACCATCCGGGCCTTGTGGCGTATCTACAGCGAGCCTTCGGTTACAGCCTGACGGGCCACACCATCGAAAAGGCCGTGTTCCTACTCCACGGCCGCGGCGACAACGGCAAGAGCACCCTGCTTACCGCGTTTCTGAAGATCCTGGAAGAGTATGCGGTGTTGCTGCAAATCGACACCTTGATGGTACGGCAAGAGAGCAACAATACTCAGGCAGACCTCGCGGACCTCCGCGGCGCGCGGTTTGTAATGACCTCCGAAACCGAAGAAGGCCAGCGACTCGCGGAAGGAAAGCTCAAGCGCATCACGCAAGGTATGGGGCGCATCAAGGCCACACGTAAGTACGAAAACCCTGTGGAGTTCTCCGAGTCGCACAAACTCTGGCTCGACGCCAACCACCTTCCCGTGGTCCGTGGAACGGATAACGCCATCTGGAACCGGCTTCACCCCGTCCCCTTCGATGTCACCATCCCGAAGGCCGAACAGGATAAAGAACTGCCAGCGAGGCTGGCCGCCGAAGCGGAAGGTATTCTCGCCTGGGCCGTGGCCGGCGCCATGCGCTGGTATGCCGAAGGGCTCGGCAAACCGTCCGACGTGGAGCAGGCCGGCGACGCCTGGCGCGCGCAGTCAGACCGGATTGGAAGGTTTATCGCGGAATGCTGCGTCACTGGAGATTTTGCGCAAGCGAAGGCGCGCACTTTGTATTCGGCATACCGGACATGGAGCGAAGAGGCCGGCGAGCGCAGCACCCTGGCCGAAAAAGACTTCAGCAACGCGCTCATAGAGCGCGGTTTCAGCAAGAAGCACACAAACTCCGGAGCGGTTTATTCCAGCATTGGGCTTGCGGCGGAAGCCCAGGAAGGTGACGGGTGACGGTAGGTGACGGGTTTTTCTGGAAACTTTTCTTGTGGTGCTACATGGGGACTTTATGTGAAATGGCGTCACCACGCGTCACCCGTCACCGTGTCGGAAATGGCGAGACAAGGAGCGAACAATGCGAGTGAAATACCCCGACGCGGTGCGCGGGCTCACTCGCGCTTCAGTGGTGCGCGGATCGAAGGGCCGTTGTTCGCGGCGGCGTGCGGCATGACCGCGCGGGCGCTGCGCTGGCACAAGGTAGCCTGTGGGCTGTGCTGGGAACTATTCCGCTGAACCTGGGACGGAGAAAAGAAGGTAGGTGTGCAAATGTTGTCAAACCGTAATGCGCGTTCGCAAGTCGCGGACGTGCAGCCGCCCGAACTAATCCGGCTGGATCAGCACTACTCGCCGCAGTTCTACGCGGAGCTTTGGGGCGTCAGCCGTGATACGATTGTGCGGTGGTTCCAGGATCTCTCGGGAGTCCTGAAGTTGTCGGAGACCGGTAAACGCGGCCGGTGCCGCGTGGAGCTTCGAATCCCGTACCGGCTCGCCATGAAGGTTTACGAAGAGCGGACGCGATAGCGATGCTGAGTCTTTGGCGACGGCACCAATCAAAATGCCCCCACAAGCGGAAAGGCCGCACGTGGATAAAGTGCCAATGCCCCATCTGGTGCGATGGCGACGTGGAAGGCGCGCGCGTCCGCAGGAGCATGGATACGCGCGACTGGGCGCGGGCGATGCGCAACCTCGGGAAGATTGAGGACCCGTCCTATGGGCTGCGGCCGTGCGTACAACCCGGCTGCAATGAGATGGTGGAGTCGGGCCGGTGCACACGCCACATGCGCGAGATTCCGCGCGCGGTCAAGGCTTACCATGATACGCACCAGGATGCAGCCGAGAGCACGAAGCGAAGCCGGCGGCGAACGCTGCGTAACCTTGAAGAGTTCGCCATTGCCCGCGGGCTCAAGACCATTGACCAGATCGAGCTCGAACACCTGAACGCCTTCCGAACCGCGCGGCCGATCAGCGCACGCACTTGGACCAAGGAACTTGAGATGCTTCGGCACTTCTTCCGGTTCTGTGTCCAGAACGATTGGATTTTGAAGAGCTATGCGGACTTGGTGCCGATGCCCAAAAACCTCCAGGTGGCGGACCGCGAACCTTACAGCCCCAACGAAGTCGCGCGCATCATTGCGGCCTGTGACCAGATGGGCAAGGGCGCCTATGAGCGTTTGCGGGTGCGGGCAATGGTCCTGCTACTCCGGTACACTGCGCTCCGAATCTCCGATGTCGCGACGATGGAGCGCAGCCGGATACAGGGCGGGGAGATTTTCGTCCGAACAACGAAGAACGGCAAGCAGGTGAGATTACCCCTGCACGGCGATTTGCAGACCGCCCTGGCCGTGCTTCCCCTTCCCCGCGGTGCTGACGGCCCCAACTGTCCTTACCTGTTCTGGAGCGGCCATGGATCGCGGCGCGCGTTCATCACAGTTGCCGGCCGATCTGTAGCCGCGGTGTTCGAAGCATCCGGCGTCGCGGGCGCCTGCTCCCACCGGTTCCGGCACACGCTGGCGACTGAGGTTCTGGAGATGGGCGGTTCTATCGAAGATGCGGCGGATATCCTCGGGGACTCCGCGGCCATCGTCCGAAAACATTACGCGAAGTGGTCCCGCGGCCGACAGGCCAGAATCTCAGACCTTTTGGCACGTATATGGCACACGAAAAAACCGTCGCCTGAAGTCCCCGATAATCAATGGTTTGGGCTGGTAGCGGGAGTGGGAATCGAACCCACACTCACCTTGCGGTGAAGAGGCTTTTAAGGCCTCTGTGTATACCAGTTTCACCATCCCGCCACTGTCGCCCATTCTAGCAACCCCGCGCGCCCGCCGGCAGCCGCCGTAACTTGGTATACTCGCCTTCTGACGGCTCGCAGAGCATCTCGCGGCGCGGCCCGGCGCCCTTACCTCCATGGCTAACGCTCCCACTCCCCCCGTTCGCTTGAAGGACATTGCGCGCGACCTCAATGTCAGCGTGATGACCGTCTCCAAGGTAGTCAGGGGCTGCGCCGATGTGGGAGCGGAAACGCGCAGCCGCGTGCTGGCCCGCATCAAGGAACTTAACTACCAGCCCAACTGGGTGGCGCGCAGCCTGGCCGCGCGCCGAACCTTTATGATCGGGCTGATCGTGCCCGACCTGATGCATTCCTTCTTCGCCGAAATCGCCAAGGGCGTGTCCGCCACCATCCGCCCGCTCGGCTACGACGTGGTGATCTGCAACTCCGAGGAAGATGGCGCGGTGGAATCCAGCGAAGTGGACCGTCTGCTGGCGCGCCAGGTGGATGGCCTGCTGATCGCTTCGGCCCAGGCGCCGGCTTCCCTCGAACTCTTCGAACGCATCGAAGCGCGCGGCGTACCCTACATCCTGATCGACCGGCGCTTCGCCGGGGCCAACGCATCCTATGTCGGCGCCGACGATGAAGCCATCGGCCGCCTCGCCACCCGCCACCTGATGGAGCGCGGATGCCGCCAGATCGCCCACATCGCCGGCCCGCCGCTCACTCCCGGCGTCGGCCGCCTGAAAGGTTACCGGGATGCCCTCGCCGAAGCCGGCCTCGCCGTCGCGGATTCCTACGTCGTGCAGGCCACCGACGATGAGAGCGGATACCTCGCTGCCCGCCGCCTGCTCGCCCTTGAGCCCCGTCCCGATGCCATCTTCGGCTACAACGACCCCACCGCCGCCGGCGCCCTGAAAGCCATCCTCGAAGCCGGCATTGCCATTCCTGAGGAGATCAAGGTCATCGGCGTGGGCAACGTGCACTACTCCGATCTGCTGCGCGTGCCGCTCTCCACCATCGACCAGAGCAGCACCGCCATCGGCCGGCAAGCCGCCGACATGCTGGTCAAGTCCATCGGCTCCAAGCGGAAACGCCCCGCCAGGACGGTATTGATCGACCCCATCCTGATCCCCCGCGAATCCACGCGTTAAGTGGGACAGACCACCGCCTTTTCGTGGTCCGTCAACTCTCTCTACAGCGCACGCAGTTTGACAGACGACACAACCCGATCGTCTGTCCCACGTCCCCTCAGGGGTGACCACGCAGTCCCCTGCCTGCGGCATTTCGCCGCCCCGACACCGCCGCGCTCTGGACCCTTTCACGCTAACTCCTTCTCCACAGCCAACTTGCCGCATCCCGCCGGAACGGCGGGCAGATTGCATACGTCACACCACCATGCAGACGCCTCCGAGGGCCGCTACCGCCGCTACCGCAGTTCCGTCGCTGGACGGACTCTATGCCGATCACGTCAACCCGCAATGGGTCAAGCTGCTCAACATTCTGCAGATGAATGTGCAGTACGAGCGTTGCGCGGCATCCGAACTCTTCGCCGCCGACGGCCGCCGCTTTCTGGATTTCCTGTCCGGCTATTGCGTTTACAACGCCGGACACAACCACCCCGCCATCATCGCCGCGCTCAAGGAAGAACTCGACCGCTCCGGTCCCGTCATGTTGCAGAGCCACGTGCCGCAACTCGCCGCCCAACTGGCGCAGCGCCTGGTGCATCTCGCCGGGGGCAGACTGCGGCGTGTCGTTTTCACCAGCTCCGGCAGCGAGGGCGTGGAGACGGCCATCAAGTTCTCGCGCGCCCACACGCGCCGTGACGGATTGCTCTACGCCAACGGCGCGTTCCATGGATTGACCTGCGGCTCGCTCTCCCTGATGAGCGATCCGTTCTGGAGCGAGGGCTTCGGCCCCCTGCTGCCCGGCACGCAGGGCATCCCCTTCGGCGATCTCGGCGAATTCGAGCGGCACCTGTCCACCCGCAAGTTCGCCGCCTTCATTGTGGAGCCGGTGCAGTCCGAAGCCGGCATCCGCGTTCCGGACGCCGGCTATCTTCTCGCCGCCCAGGAACTCTGCCGGCGTTACGGTACGCTCTTCGTTCTCGACGAAGTGCAGACCGGCATGTACCGCACCGGCGGGTTCCTGGCCGCCCACCACTTTCAGGTCGAACCGGATATGGTGATTCTAGCCAAGGCGCTTTCCGGCGGACTGATTCCGGTGGGCGCGGTGCTCATGAGCGCTGGGATCAGCGACTCCGTCTTCAGCTCCCTCAAACGCTCCATCGTTCACGCCTCCACCTTCGGAGAGAACGCGCTCGCCATGCGTGCCGGGCTGGCCACACTCGACGTGCTGGAGCAGGAGGGCCTGGGCGAACGCGGATCCAGGATGGGTGCGCGCCTTCGCCGACAGCTCGCCGAGGCCCTCGCTCCGTATGAAATGGTAGCGGCCGTGCGTGGACTTGGCATGCTCAGCGGCATCGAATTCACCGCGCCGCGGTCGCTTGGCCTGCGCGCCGCTTTTGAGGGCTTCCGCCGCATTCACCCGGCGATGTTCGGCCAGATTCTGGTCATGCGGATGTTTCGCGATAAGGGTATCCTCACCCAGATCTGCGGCAACAATTTCATGGTGCTGAAAGTGGCGCCGCCCCTGGTGGTCACCGAACCGCAATTACAGGAGTTTGTCGCGGCCATTCGCGACGTGGTCGACCTGGTGCACAACTCCACCACCTTCTGGAGTGAGGCGCTCGGGCTGGCCCGCCGCGCGATTAATATCTAATCAATGACGTCTCTACCGAATTCTACCGATCTCTTCGTAATAGGCGGCGGCCCGGCCGGTCTGGCTACCGCTACCGCCGCGCGTCGCCGCGGTATGACCGTCACCCTTGCCGATGCTTCCGTGCCGCCCATCGATAAGGCTTGCGGCGAAGGCATCATGCCCGATGGCCTGGCCGCCGCGCGTTCGCTCGGTCTCGATCTGGACGAGGCCCAAGGCCACCCGTTTCGCGGCATCCGCTTCTGCGATGGCGATTCCGCCGTCGAAGCCGCTTTCCCCAACGGATATGGACTCGGCATGCGCCGCACCGCGCTGCACCAGATGATGGTGAATCGGGCCCTCGACGCCGGCGTCCACCTGGCGTGGGGTGTGCGCGTGACCGGCATCGCACCGGAGGGCGTCATGGCCGGCGGCCGCCTGGTGCGCTCCCGCTGGATCGCCGGCGCCGATGGCGGCCACTCGCCGGTGCGCCGCTGGGCCGGGCTCGATGCCTGCCACCACGAGAGCCGCCGCTTCGGATTCCGCCGCCACTACCACATCGCACCCTGGACCGAGTGCATGGAGATCCACTGGGGCGACCGTTGCCAGCTCTACATCACGCCCGTGGCGGACGAAGAAGTCTGTGTCGTACTGATCTCGCGCGACTCGCACCTGCGCCTGGACGATGCGCTGCCCGGCTTTCCCGCGGTGGAGCGCCGTCTGGCTGCCGCCGGCGCGTCCAACCTCCAGCGCGGCGGAGTCACCACGTCGCGCCGCCTCAAAGCCGTATACCGCGGCAATGTGGCGCTGGTGGGCGACGCTTCCGGCTCCGTCGACGCCATCACCGGCGAAGGGCTCTATCTCCTCTTTCAGCAAGCCGTGGCACTGGCCGCCGCGCTCGCTTCCGGCGACCTCTCGCGCTACCAGGCCGAGCACCGCCGCATCGGCCGCCGCCCCGAGTGGATGGCCGACCTGATGCTGCTGCTCGACCGGCCCTCCGGCTTGCGCTCGCGCGCCATGCGCGCCCTGGCCGGACAACCGAAACTCTTCGCTCGTATGCTCGCTATGCACGTCGGCGAACAATCCACTACCGATTTCCTTACCAACGGGCTGGCCCTTGGCTGGCGAATGCTTACCTTATGATGAAACTGATGCGTCTGTTTGTTCCTCTGTGTGTGTTCGCCGTCCTGCTGGCCGCCGCGGATACCATCCCCGCGCAACCGAAATCGTTCTCGATCGATCCTGCGCAGACGACGGTGGAGTTTACTCTCGGTAGCCTGCTGCACACGGTGCACGGGGACTTCCATCTCAAGCGCGGTACCCTGAGCTTCGACCCGCGGACAGGCAAGGCTTCCGGCGAGATCGTGGTGGACGCCGCCAGCGGCGAGAGCGGCAGCGAAGGCCGCGATAAGCGGATGCACGCCGCCATTCTGGAGATAACCAAATATCCCGAAATCTCCTTCCGCCCCGACCGTGTGGATGGCAACGTCGCCGCCGAAGGCAAGTCGGAAGTGCAATTGCACGGAGTCTTCGCCATTCACGGCACGGAGCACGAAATACTGCTCCCTATCACGGTGGACGCCGCCGGGGGCCAGTACAACGTGATCGGTATTTTCCAGGTGCCTTACGTGAAATGGGGTATGAAGAACCCCAGCACCCTGATGCTCCGCGTCGATGACAAAGTGGAGATCGTCATCCATACCACCGCGCACACGATGTAACGGCACTGAGCCTTTCGGGCCGGGCCCTCGAACTATGCACCCTACTTCACCTCCACGATGATGATCTCCGACGGGCGGTTACCGATGTTGGTGGCGCGGTGGTTGATGTAGCCATCCGTCCAGAAGACGTCACCGGGGGCGCCGTTCATCGATGTCAACGTGCCGTTGGCCGATTCGAGGCGGGCGGAGAGTTCCGAGAGCAGGACCACGGCGCGTCCGGCGCCGGCATGCTCGTGCCACTTTTCGCGGCCGCCCGATTCGCGAGTCGAACGGAAGACGCGCACTTGCGGGTTCTCGAAGATGAGCTTGTTGTGGGCGGAATCGACCGCCAGGGCGTCCAGGTTGCGGGCACGTTTGGGTGGAACGGCCGGGGCGGACTGTTTAATTTCGATTTCGACGATGCGCAGCGCCGCGTCGCCGACGTTTTCGCTGATGTGCATGCCGCCGGCCGGACTCCAGGCGACATCGCCGGCCTTCCAGTGCAGGTGCTCGGTGGGAGCGCCGGGATGGGAGACGTCCTGATCGGCGCTGTCGAGGTAGATCATCACGCGGTTGAGCTCGTGCCGATGGAGCGCCGAGGGCTGGTGCGGACGATCGAGTGCCGTGAGGATGCGTACGCGCGGATTGTCCACCGCCACGGTGGATTGGGCGGCGAGCCCGAGAGGGAGCAGGGCGAGCAATAGCGGTCGCACGACGCGCGCGCGGCGCATGATTTCGGTCGGCGCGCGCTTCACGCATATGCCGGATTGGCGCATAGCGGCAAGTATATATCGGAATCGGCGGCCCGTGGTGGGGAGAAGTTGAAAGAGGTACGCCCGCCAGGGGACTTGGGCGGCACGCAGCAGGTCTATACGGGATTCGGCGGTTTTGGCTCCAAAGGCTGCCCCTGCACGCGCGGAGCGGGATTTAGAGCTTCCTTGCTTTTCAAATCCGCGAACATCCGATCGAGGTCGAAATCGAACTTGGCGGCATAGGATTGTCGCCATTCGTGGATCTCTTCGACAATTTCATCCTTCGGCTTCCGGGTCAGGTCCCATGAGCTCTTCGGGGGTGCAGATGGTTGCGGGTTGGTATCCATACTCTTCGATGATCCTCGCTGCGCCGCGCTTCATCTGCGCGTTGTTGATATGCTTAAAGTTCCAAGTTAGCAAATACTCGCAACCGTACACCGTTGCCGCGGCAACATGAAGCGCATCGGCTTCGGCCTTCAGCGGGAACGGTCCCGGGTACACCAAACGCCTCGCCACTTCCAGTATCTCCCCGGTTAATGGCAAGAGGGTAGTTTCTTGTAGAACCGCGGAGCGCCCCTGAACTGCCTTCTCGTCTCCACGCAGGCTCTCTTCGTACACCGTCTGGCTGACGACCAGATCGAACTTGTGCCGCTCCTGCTCCCACCAGCGCTGGCTGCTGAGTTGGCGTTGGAGCGTGGTGAGGTCCTCGCTAAGGCGCCCAGCGAGGTAGCTCACGAACGACGTTTCCAGGTAGACCTTTGGTTTCATACTTCCTGACGCTTTTCGGCGAGGAGTTCGGCAAGGGCGGTGCGGCCAGCTTCAGTCAGGGCCCAGCACAGCGCCGGTTGAGGGGCAGGGTCGTCTGTCAAGTCGGTGAACGTCGGGCTTACAAATACCTGGTAGCGCTTTTCCATTCGCTGCCGGTATTTTAGCAGCCCCACTCAATCCCCGCTTACCCCGACTCTCTGCGGAGCGCTCGCCGCCAGCGCGCCAATCGACACGTGAATCTGCGGCATCGAACCGTGCTCGAAGCTCTCCTGCACGCGCGAATCGTCCATGCGGTCGCGCAGCATCTGGCGGCGCAGCCGGGCCTCGAATTCCTTGAGCTGCTGCTCGATGGTGTTGGTCTTCTGCTTATTGCGCACCATGTCCTCGCGGTAGCGCTTCAGGAAGTAGCCGATGGTCTCCACGCGAATCCTGATGGAGCCGGTGGGCTTGTTCTCGTCGATGTCCTTGAAGCAGAAGTACGGCGTGCCGGAGTGCTCCACGATTTCTTCCACCACCGAATAAATCGGTGCGTCGTGGCCGCATTTGAAGCTGGAAAGCTCCAGCGCCACCAGGTTGGGGTGGCGCGCCACGTACTTGGCGGCCCATACCTTGCGGCTGGTGTTTTCGCTGTAGCTGTTCTTCCAGACGTCGTTGATGGCCAGCGGGCCGGCACATTCGCCGGCCGCCACTTCGGGGCCGAAGAGACGCCAGATAATGTCGTCGTCGATGGGCAGCGAATCCTGCGCGAACACCGGGTAACCGAGCTTTTGGAACTCTTCCAGGATTTCGTGGTTGACGCCGGGATCGTTGTGATACGGACGGCCTAACAGCACCACGCCGATGCGGTCCTCGCGCTCCAGTTGTTCCAGAACCCCTCGGGCCTCGCCGCGCATGGTGACGTTGTCGAAATATTGCAGGGCGCGGTAACCGGCTTCCACGGCGCGCTTGTTCTCTTCGGGGCTGAGGCCGAAGATATCCTTGAACTGCTCGTACATCTGCCGCTCGAAGAGATCCGCCTTGGACAGGTTCACGAAGGTGTCCAGAAACAGGATGCCCTTTTCCTTGAACAGGTCGCCTTCCTTGACGAACGCCGCTTTGACGGCGGCGGGCGTGGTGGCGACGGTGGGACAGGTTCGCGTGGCCTGCACGTGCGAGAGCGGGCTGGTGAGGCAATCGATCATCGGGAAAAAGATGATGTCGAGCGGCTTCTTGGCGTGCGCGCGGTACAGCAGATTGTGCACGTGCGGGATGCCCAGTTTGCTCGGGAAGCAGGGGTCGATGGCGCCGCGCTTAGCGCCTTCCTTGTACATCTCTTCGCTGGTGTAGTCGCTGAAGACGATGTTCTCCGCCTTGATGCCGAGCGCCGCGAAATAGCCGGTGAAGATGGGCGTCTGCGAGTACATGTTGAGCACGCGCGGCATGCCGATGCGGATCGCGCCGCGCTTCTTCATCAATTCGGCGCGCCTCTTCTGCGCCGCGGTGATCTGGAATTTCGGCAGCGGGTCGGCCTGGCTGGGAATGTCCGGCACGCGGAAGACCTGCTTGGCGGCGATTTCGACGAAGTTCGGGTTGGCCTTTTTGATCTTGTCCAGCCCGCCCTTGATGCCGCGCATTTCCTCGATGTTCTCGACGGTGCCTTTTTCGCAGGTGGCGATGATCAGGCGTTGCGCGCCGGCTTCCAGCGGGACCTTGGTCTTCACCGGGCGCTTATAGTCCAACGGAATCAGGTTGGTCTTGACGTCGATGAACGTGCGCAGGCACTTGTTCTTGCAGAAATAGCAGCGGGTGGCCTCTTCCCGCGTGGTCTTGTACTGGATGTTGGCGCACGCGTCGAGACCGATGAAGGTGCTGACGCGGCCGTTGTCCCACAGGCGTCCGGCTTCGAGCGCCGCGCCGATGGCGCCGGCCTCGCCGCAATGCTCGTGCACGATCACGTCGGCCGGCGTGTCCTTGCCCTTGAAGCGCGATTCGATGAAATCCACCTGCGCTTTCACCGCGGCCAGGTTGTACTGCGTGCCGCCCTGCAAGAGGAAGCGCGTGCCGATGGCGGAGAGATTGGGAATCTGCGAAACGTATAGCCAGATGTTCTTGGGCAGCACGTTGCACAGGCCCGCCATGATCTCTTCCGGTTTCCATCCCTGCCGCTGGAAGTCGACAATGTCGCTCTGCATGAACACCGCGCAGCCGTAGCCAAAGCTGGGGAATCCCTTGGCGCCGAAAGCGACGTCCGCATACTCTTCCACCTTGACGTTGAAGCCCTGGGCGGTGGATTGCAGGAAGTAGCCGTTGCCCGCCGAGCACTGCGTGTTCAGCTTGAAATCCTTGACGCGGCCGTTCTTGAGGATGATGATTTTGATGTCCTGGCCGCCCACGTCGCAGATCACATCGACGCCTTCATAGAAGTGCAGGCCGGCCTCGGTGTGGGCCACGGTTTCCACCAGTGCGGCATCGGCGCCTACTACGTCCTTCAGAATGTCCTTGGCGTAGCCGGTGGTGCCGACGCCGAGAATTTTGAGCTCGGCGCCGGAATCGCGAATCTGACGATCCAGCTTTTGCAGTACCTCGATCGTATCCTCGATCGGGTTGCCCTTGGAGAGTTGATACGTTTTGGCAAGGATGCGCCGCTTGTGATCCTTGGACATCAGCACGGCCTTGGTGGAGGTGGATCCGCCATCGATGCCGATGAAGCCTTCGATGACTTCGCCCTTGTGGAAGGGCTGCGGGGTGAACTTTTTGGTGCGGTACTTTTCCTTGAAGCTGGCAAGGTCGGCATCGTCCTTGGTGAGTCCCACACCGCCGCCGCGCTTGGCCTTCTCTTCTTCGCGTCCCACGTTCACGTACCACGCGAGCTTGGCGAAGCCGATGTACTGGCCGACGCTGTCGTCCTCGCTCTTGCCGAACTCCACGCTGCCGATGGCGGCGAAATACTGCGCGTTATCGGGAGTTTTGATCAGGTCCGCGGGCGGAATGCCCTCGGGGAGCGGGGTGCCGCGCTCTTCCCAGATCTTGGGGATGTTGGCCTTCCAGCAATCGCGCATGCCCTTGATGTAGCAATTGGGGCCGCCCAGCAGCAGCACCACGGGCAGCAGCGTATTGCCGCGCGTCAGCACGCTCAGGTTCTGCATCACGATGGCTTCGAAAAGCGAGGCCATCAATTCGTCGGGCGGGACACCCATTTTTTGCAGGCCGTTGATATCGGTTTCGGCGAAGACGCCGCACTTGCCGGCCACGGGATGGAGCTTGATGCCCCGGTAGCCCATCTCGCAAAGCTGTTCGGAGGGGATGCGCAGTTTGGCGTTGATCTTATCGATGACGGCGCCGGTGCCGCCGGCGCACTTATCGTTCATCGACGGCATTTTCTTTTTGCGGCCGGTCTCGGGATCGGTTTTGAAGATGATGATCTTGGCGTCCTGGCCGCCCAGTTCGATGACGCTGCCGCACTCCGGGTAGAGTTTTTCCACGGCCAGCGAGACGGCGTTGACTTCCTGCACAAACTTGCCGCCGAGATATTTGGTGAGTCCGTTGCCGCCGGAACCGGTGACGAACATGCGGGAGCGGGCGGCATCGAAGCCGGGGATTTCGGTCTCGAAGCGCTGGCAGAATTCCAGGACCTTTTCGGGCTGCTTGGTGTCGTGCCGGTGGTAATCGGACCAGAGGATGGCGTCGGTCGCGGCGTCGATGACGACGGCTTTCACCGTGGTCGAGCCTACGTCCATTCCGATGAGGAAGTTCTTGTCCATGGTTTGATCTCGTCAGGCAATGATTGTGGGGCGGACCCCCCGGTCCGCGGCCGACGCCCCCGTCGGCCTTCTTATGGCGCTTAGTTCGCCCCGCTTCCGTCGGCGGCCATGCGCGCCGCGATGTGGTGCACGAAATTCGCGGCGTCGCCCACCACGCCCTTCTTGTGCGGCACATGATAAAGTGGGCGTTTGGTTTCGGGATGGGCTTCCACCCAGGCGCGGCACTTCTCCACCGTGAGAGAGGTCTCTTCCAGGGCCGCGGCGAATTCCTTCTTGGCCTTGTTCTTGGCTTCGCCGAGGGCCATCTGCACGCGGCTGTGCGCGTTGATCTCGCCTTCGCCGGAGGTCTCCACGGGCAGGTAGATCATGTCCTTGTAGTTGGAAACCACGGCGGACTGCGCGCCATCGCTCTGCGTGCTGGGCATGCAGCCGAAGGGCTTCAGCGAAAGCACCATGTGCGCCAGATCCTTGTTCGAATAGTAGATATTCTTGGCCACTTCGAGGTGGCCTTCCCCGCCGCCGGCGCGCGAGTTGTAGAAGGGGTGGCCCAGGCGCTGGAGCTCGTACTGGTCGGCCAGGTGGTGGGCGATGCCGCCCAGCGCGTTCACGATTTTGTGGTATTCGCTCTTGAAGATGGCTTCGGCGAGCTTCAGCTTGGCCACTTTCTGGCGGAAGCCGAACTCGATGCGGGCGCGCGTGCCCAGCTTCCAAATGGGAGGTAGGACCGCGCCCTCCTCCAGGCCCTTGAAGTCCTTGTACTTCTGGATGACCTGGTGGATCATGTACATGATCCAGGTGCCGATGGGTTCCACCAACACCTGCGCGCCTTCGCGCTCCAGGAAGTTAAACATGTTGAAGTTGCCGTCGCCCTCGGTGGTCTGCGCCCAGAATTCGCCGGTGATCTTGACGATGGGCTTGACGCGCAGGCGGTCGATATCGATCTGGTTGAAGCTGTCGCGGCAGCGCTCCAGGGCGGGCACGTATTCGTCGCCCTTCAACTGGTTGACGAACTTGCCGATATATTCCGCGGTATCGCTGAAGCCGCCGAGGTACTTGCCCATGCCTTCGTCCAGCTTCCATGGGCGTTTCTTGCGGAACACCTCGTGGAGGTAATCCATGCTCTCGTCCAGGATGCGGTCGGTCTCGCCCGCGTTTACCTCGAACGGACGCAGCGCGTAGGCCACCTCGTTCATCACGTCGCCGCAGTTGAGCGAGTTGAGGATGCCGAGGAAGAAATCGATGTTCATTTCCAGGCCGGCCTCCGCGTCGGATTGCGATAGGCCGCCGGACTGCTGGAACAGAAGCACGCGGAAGCCATCGAAGCCGGCGTTGCGCAGGGCGAGGCGATATTCGGCTTCATACATGCCGAATCGGCAGGGTCCGCAGGCGCCGGCCGTGAAGAAGACGTAGCGATCGATGATTTCCTGCTTGGGGATTCCCTGTTCTTCCAAGGTCTGCAGGTACTGCACCAGGTTGCCGACGGTGAAGTAGGTGGGATTGCACTGGCCGTTGTTGCCGTACTCCTTCCCCGCCTGGAACGCTTTGACGTTCGGGGTGGGAACGGCTTCGGCGCGGTAGCCGAGGCCTTCGAGAGCGCCGTGAACCAGCTTCTCGTGCTTCCAGGTCAGTCCGCCAAAGAGAAGGGTGGTCTGGGCGCGCTGGTCTCTGGTGAAGTGACGCTCGGCGGGGCGCTTGAAATGGTGGATCTCGCGAACCGCCACGCCGCCTTCCCGCTCCAGGCGGGCGCGCTCTTCGGCAAGCCGCTGCCGGATGGTGTCTTCGATGGTGGAGCCGATCTGTACGAGGTTGGCAGACGTTTGGGGCTTCGGATCGACAGTCTGAGTGCTCATTTAAGATACTTCCTTCCCAGTTTGGACACAGTTTGGCGCTTTAAACGATTGAAAGAAATAGGATTCCATTGAATGGCGCATTGGCAGGGGGAACGGAGCAAAAGGGGGTGTGAGCGGAGCTGTACGGGGACGGACGAAGAGGTGAATCTGTTGAAAAACTCGGCAGTGGCGCCTACGCCTTCAGGAACGGGTTGACCACCGGAACGCCGCCCAGCACGGTGCCGTGTTGCAGGTCTTCCGTGTAAAGAACCGAAGCGCCTGTCTTCTGTCGTTAGCCCTTTTGGCTCGCCACAATCTTCAAATACCGTTTGTGCAGCGCTTTGCGGTACGCCTCCGGACTCTGGCGCGCCGCCGCCGCCCGCAGCACGAGCAGGCGATCGGCATTTAAGGCCCCCAGGGCCAGACGCACGCCGGCCCGTTGTGCAAAACTCGCGTCGAAGTCGAAGCCGAACAGGGCGACGGCCGGTGAGGGCGTGGCGTAGTTATCGGGCAATCCCAACTTCTCGAACGGGAAACTGGACGCCCAATCGATGTGATAGCCAATCTGCATATTCGAAGGATTCACCGAGACCTGGGCGTGCGTGACGCAGTTTCCGCCCGGGATCTTGTAGCGGCTGCGTAACATCTCGGTGAGCATGGCGGCGGCCCGAACTTGCGCGGCGCCGACACGGGTGCTGGTTTCTCCGCCTCCGGTCTGCGCCTCGAAGGAAATGCCGATGAAGCTGTCGTTCAGGTTGACGTAGAAATACCGGTCGTCGGCCCACACCGAGTGGCCCGCATGGTCGGCGGCATCGCTTTCGTTGACAATGCGGAATACCCGTCCGAAGCGGTCGATCAGGAAGTTATAGCAGCGGCGCCGGCGAACGTAGTCGATCAAGGACTCGCCGACCCGCTTCAACACCTCGTTCTGGCTCGGCTTGAATGGGGCTTGCAGGCTTTCGGTTGTATGGTAGACGATGCCAGCCGGGTCGGTCCGTTTCTCGCCGCGGGCCGTTTCGGGTTCTGCGACGGAATATGCCACGTAAGCACGCGGCCGGTGGCTGACGGCATACTGGTTTTCAATGCGCAGGCCGTTGCTGTAAGTCTCGAAGTCGCTGGCTTTTTCCACGCTCCAGACGTCCGCCGAGGGAGTCACCTCCGATTCCACACGGTGGATCGCCGGCGGCGCGGGCAACGGGAGTAGCGCCGGCGCCGCGGCGCTGGCCGCTCCCGGCATGCGCAGCGAAAACGGCGCGGCCACGATCCCCAGCGCTCCAAGCGTCAGAAGTCCGATGATCATCCGTGATTTCCACCGGGATACGCCGGGCGGCGCCGGCGCCACCGATCGCAGGTAGCGCAAGCGCCAGACAGGGTCGTGAATCTGACGGGCAGTCCAATCCACCCACGGCCGGGTGAGTTGACTTTCGTCGATCTGTCGCATGACTGGACACTCTATCGGCTGTCACCCCAAAAAACCTTAGTCTCCGGTACTACATAAATTTCCAAATCTTGGCGAGAGAAATGCCGAGATCCGCCTACTACTTCAGTGCTACTCCAGGAAAGCAGTCGCGGCGCCCCACCGGGCGGCGACCTCTTCTGCACCAGCGGTTCAGCCTGGACCGGGAGTTTCGCGATGACCGTGACTTGATGAGCGTGTGCCAACATGACGGCTCGGATTCGATGGATACAGCACACGAGCTTGCGCAGCATCCAAAGACGGGCCCGCCAGACAGCGGACCCGGTGGAGCGGTTGCGCTACGTGCGGAACCAGATGGACTCAAGCAAACTGCCGGAGCCATTCGCGTGGCGGCCGGCAAGGGTAGTAAGGATAGCCGCAATGATGACGGCCGCAATCGGCGCGGCTCTTCTGATCTGGCGGATACGTTAGGAGAATTGGCAATGAGCAACGTTGAACAGGAAAACAACCTGCCACTCGGTCTGGACGTCGGTACCAGCCGCATCGTGGTAGCGCGCAGCATGGACCGGACACACCAGTCCCAATACGAGTCGCAGTTGAATGCCTTCATCACGATGCCGTATTCCAAGCTGGCGGAGAGCCTGCTGCAGCGGGAAGGCGTATTCCACGAAGTATCCGGCGGCGAACTCGTCGTCACCGGGAACGACGCGCAGAAATTCGCCGAGGTTTTTCACGTGGAAACACGCCGGCCGATGCTTGGCGGCGTGCTCAACCCGCAGGAACCGCACAGTCTGGCGGTGCTGCGCAGCATCATCGCGCGCGTAGTGGGAAAGGCCGGGGTGGCGGGACGGAAGATCTTCTTCAGCATTCCCGCGCCGTGCCTCGGGGGCGATCCCGCGATCGCCTATCATGAAGCCAGTATCCAGCAGATTCTGAAGCAGTTGGGATACGACGCCCAGCCCATCCAGGAAGGGCTCGCCGTGGTCTTCGGCGAGATGTCCAGTTCCAACTATACGGGCATCGGGATCTCCTGCGGCAGCGGTTTGTGCAATGTCTGCCTGGCCGTGCTCTCCGTCCCGGTGATCAATTTCGCCATTCCCAAGGCGGGCGATTTCATCGACGCGCAGGCGGCGGCCGTGACCGGAGAACTGGCCACCCGCATGCGCGTACAAAAGGAATTGAACTTCGCCGTCAACGGGCTTTCCGCCGACCGCGTACAGAACGCGCTGACGGTCTACTACGACGACGTCATCCAGACCCTGGCCAACACCCTGCGGTCCACCATTTCCTCGACGCAGCGTCTGCCCAAGCTCGATCAATCGGTGCCCATCGTCCTGAGCGGCGGGACGACCATTCCAAAGGGCTTTTTGAAACGCTTCACCACCGCTTTGCGGGCCGAAGATTTCCCCATCAAGATTTCGGAAATCCGGGTGGCCGAAGACCCGCTCAACTCCACGGCCCGCGGCGCCCTCATGGCCGCGCTCTGCTGAACGCGTACCCGCGCCGTCACGAGGAACTGAGAAATCCGACCGTCAAGTGTAGAAGTCCACCACATCCGCGGTCCTTCGTTAGTACTATCCCCGCCATGGCATCGCCATGGAGAAGAACGTGAACCTTGCCGATATCATGGAATGGGCTGTCACCCGGGTCAACGGCATCGAAGTCAGCCTCCCTTAATCGGCTGTGCCAACCCTTCACACCTGTAGCCTGCTAAACTCGTTGTTGATTGCCCCGAAGATCCGCTAAAATAATGGCTTACCATCTTTGGAACCTCAACTGTACTAGGGGAACCGTTGCCCGTGTCTCAACGTCATCGTAACCGCGCAGAGTGGAAAGGTATGCTTGCATGAAGTTTCTCAGGCGTCTCCGCCTGGTCGTGATCCCGGCCTGTTTCTGCGTCATCTTCATCTGCCCGGCGATGTTTGCCCAGCAGCCGCCCGCCGGCCAACCGCCGGCGCAGCCGCAGCCGCAGCCACAGACGCCCCCCGCGACCCCGCCGAAGCCCAGTCCCTTCGAAACTATTCCGACCGCGCCTGCGCCCACGCCGCCCCCGACTCCTCCATCCGCTCCCGCGGCGGCCCCGGCGGCACGGCCCGGCCAGCGCCCGCAATTGGAAACGCCCAAGGCGGAGGCCGCGCCGGCCGTCAACCCCAACGGACAGGTCATCGAAGCCTTTGAATTCCGCGGCGCCAAGCGCGTTCCCCAGGACACCCTCAAAGCACTGATCATTTCCAAGCCGGGCGACGTCTACAACGAAGAAACCCTGCGCCGCGATTTCATGATCCTGTGGAACACCGGGCGCTTCGACGATATCAGCCTGGAAGCCGAACCGGGCCGTCTCGGGCTGATCGTGCGCTTCGTCGTGACCGAGCGGCGCGTCATCCGCTCCATCGAGTACCCGGGCGCCAAGAGCGTGACCGTTTCCGAAATCCTGGACCGCTTCAAGGAACGCAAGGTCGGCCTCAGCGTGGAATCGCAATACGACCCCAACAAGGTCCAGCGGGCCGCCGTCGTGCTCAAGGAATTTCTGGCGGAGCGCGGTCGCCAGTACGCCACCGTGGATCCCCAGATCGAGCAGATCCCGCCCTCGTCGCTGAAGGTTTCTTTCGTGGTCAATGAAGGCCCCAAGGTGAAAGTGGGCCGCATCGAGATCACCGGCAACACCGCCAAGGACAACCTGTGGGTGGTCCGCAACATGAAGAACTCCAAGGGTATCGGTATCCCTCACTCGATCCTGTTCGAGAGCATCTTCCCCGCCACCTTCGACCGCGCCAAGCTCGAAGAGGACAAGGAGCGCGTCCGGCAGGCTTATCAGGATGCCGGCTACTTCACCGCCAAGACTTTGGAAGAGTCGATCGATATCCAGCACCGCGGCGGCAGGGGCTGGCGGCTGCCGCTCATCAAAATGAACTCGCCCGGCATCACCGCCGATATCACCCTTCCCGTGGAAGAAGGCAAGCTCTACCATCTGCGCAACATGAACTTCACCGGGGTGAAGCTGTTCCGCACCCCCGAAGTGCTCATGAAACCGCTCTTCGGCATGACCACCGGCGACATCTTCTCCACCGACAAGCTGCGCAAGGGCATCGAGAACATGCGCAAGCTGTACGGCAAGTTCGGCTATATCGATTTCGTTCCCGAGCCGGATTTCCATCCCGCCGAGGACGGCAGCGACCAGATCGATCTCACCCTGACCGCCGACGAAGGCAAGCAGTTCTTTATCCGGCGCATCGATTTCTCGGGCAACACCACCACCCGCGATAAGGTCATCCGCCGCGAAATCCTGCTCGATGAAGGCGACATGTTCAATACCGAGCTCTGGGACTACAGCATCCTCCGCCTCAACCAGCTCGGCTATTTCGAGATGCTGAAGAAGGACGAAGCTGCCGACATCAAGCGCAATCCGCAGTCCAACACGGTCGATATCACCCTAAAGGTGAAAGAGCGCGGCAAAAACTCGATCGGTCTGAACGGCGGCGTCAGCGGCATCGCCGGCAGCTTCGTCGGCTTCAACTATTCCACCAACAACTTCCTCGGTCTGGGCGAAACCCTGTCGCTCGAAAGCCAGCTCGGCACGCGCATGCGGAACGTCAGCCTGGGCTTCACCGAACCTTACTTCCTGGACCGCCCGCTGCAACTCGGCTTCGTGATCTACCTGAAGCGTTTCAACTACGATCAGGGCCGCGAGGCATCGATTCTGTCGGGCACCAACCTGATCCCCCTCTACAACCAACTGGGTCAGCAGAACCTGCTGAATTACACGCAGAACAGCCACGGTATTTCGGTTTCGGCCAGTTATCCCATCAAACGTAGTTTCGCCCGCGTGGGCGTCACCTACGGGTTCGACATTTCCAGCGTGGTGACCACCACCGATGCGGCCAAGGCCTACTTCACGTACATCAATTTCAGCGGCGTGTACGGGCCGAATTCGCTCAGCGGAATCCACACCAGCCACATCGTTCCCTCCTATACCTACAACACGGTGAATCATCCCATCTCGCCCACCGCCGGGCGGAGCGTGTTCCTCTCCGTGGATTTCGCGGGCAGCGTCCTGGGCGGCAACATCAATACAATCCGGCCGGCGATCGACGTCAAGTACTTCAAGCCGGCGCCCTGGCATCGCAGTCACATTCTGGCTTTCCACGCGCTGGGTTCCTTGATCACGGGCTACGGCGGCAAGTATATCGCGCCGTTCTCGCGCACCTTTATCGGCGGCGAGCAGGACGTCCGCGGCTTTGAGATTTGGGGCATCACGCCGATCGGTTATGTCGCCTCCAGCGGCAGCGTCAATGTCTTAAATAACGATGGCAGCGCGCGCACCCAGAAGGTGGTTCAGAACGGTGTCGTGACCAGCGTGGCGGTCACCATGAACATTCCGCAATATCAGCTCATCACCCCCGGCGGCGACACCCAGGTCGTGACCAACGCCGAGTACCGCATTCCGATCATTGGTCCGGTGACGATGGCCATCTTCACCGATGCGGGTATGAACCGGATCCTGCGTCCCAACCAGCTCACCATGGACCCGAGCCGCGTCTCCGATCTCAACAATCAGTTCCCGCAAGCCGGTTTCGACGGCAAGGTGATCCTCGCTCCCGGTACGCAAAGGATTCGCGTTTCCTCCGGTCTGGAACTTCAGGTGATGCTGCCCGTGGTGAACGCGCCCTTCCGCCTATACTGGGCTTATAACCCTTCGGTGGTGCGCGAGTACCTGCAGCCCCCCATCGTGGCCGACCGCGCCTATTTCCCGAACAACAACACGTTCCTCAATTCCATCGCGACGTACGGGCAGTCGTACCCCTACATGGAAAAACACTCAATGTTCAAATTTACAATCGGCAGGACGTTCTAGCCTGATGCGCCTTGCGGCAATATGGTAGTATCCTCACACTTAGGAGTTCTCAGCTTGAAGAAGAATTTTGTTGTTTTTCCCGCTTTGGTTCTCGGCATGGCCGCCATGGTTCATGCCCAGGCGCCGGCCAAAGTGGCCATCATCCACGTGCAGAACGCCATTCTGCAGACCAAGGACGGGCAGAAGGCCGCCAGTGACCTGCAGGGCCGGTTTGCGCCCAAAAAGGCCGAGTTGGATAAGAAGCAGTCCGATATTGCCGCCCTGCAGGACACCTTGCGCAAGGGCAGCGCCACCATGAGCGAAGAGGCCAAGGCCAAGCTCATCCGCGACATCGATGCCAACAACAAGAGCTTGCAGCGCGACACCGAAGATGCCCAGGCGGATCTGGACCAGGAACAGGGCAAGATCATGCAGGAGCTGGGCAACAAGGTGATGGCGGTGCTGGAGAAGTACGCCACCGCTAACGGCTTTGTCCTCGTGCTGGACGTCAGTAATCCGCAGACTCCGGTGCTGTGGGCGTCCCAGACCATCGACATTACCAGCGACATCGTGAAACTTTACGACCAGGCCAACCCCGGCACCGCCGGCGCGCCCAAGCCCGCCGCCGCGACGCCCCCCAAGCCGGCGGCCACCACGCCGGCCGCGCCCGCGCCTGCTCCCAAGAAAAAGTAACCTGGGACAGACTAGACTAGGGACAGACTAGACCGACATGAATTTCCGGCGCACTTTGCCGGAAATTCGCTGTCGGTCCTGTCTGTCCCCCGGTTTGTCCTGTCTGTCCCCCGGTTCCCCAGGGTTTGTTGTCCCGGTTTCGGTCTGCCTGCCGAAGCGGTACAATTCCCTCAGGGGGGTTTGCGATGAAAGCACTCGCCGTTGTTCTCCCGCTGGCCTTGGCTGCCGGTGTGTTCGGCCAGACTGCGCACCGCGGCTTTGGCAGCGCCGTGTTCCCCGGCGGAACGTCCGGTACATCTCCAGGCATTACGCGCAGCTTCGGCAGCGCCGTTTTCCCCGGTGGAACGTTGTCGGCGCCTGTATACCGCGGCACGACGCTGCTTCCTTCGGGTCAGAACTTCCGGCGGACTCCCGCCTATGGCCGCGGCACGACGATCATGCCTTCCTACGTCTATGCCTTCCCGATGTTTGTCGGCGGCTACGACAATTCCTACGCCCCGCAGGAAGCGGCGCCGCAGCAGCCCAACGTCATCGTCATCTATCCTCCGCAGCAGCCGGCGACACCCGTAATGATCCAGGCCGGACCGGATGGCGAATACACTACCACCGGGGGGCAGCGGCAGACCGGCACCATCTACGAAGCGCCGCGCGACACAACGCCAGAAGCAGAGCCGGCGCCGGATTCCACCCACTTCCTGCTGGCCTTCAAGGACCACACCATCTACTCCGCCGTGGCGTACTGGGCCGATGGCGACACGCTGCACTACTTCACCAGCGGCAACGTCCACAATCAAGCGTCGATTTCGTTGCTCGATCGCGACCTCACCGAACGCCTGAACCGCGAACTGGGAATCGAGTTCAAGCTGCCCGCGGCAAAATAAGCATCTCTAGCCGCCGTAGACCTGAAACCCATCCACGACCACGGGAGCGGAGCTCTTGTTCACAACGCGGATGCGATGCGGGCCGTCCTTGAGTGCTCCCGAGCGGAATACCGTCACCCCGTTAAGCCTCGGGAGGTTTTCCACGGCCAGCGCCGCGGTGTGCGCCGAAACGCCATCCAGGAAAATCTCGACCGAGCCGAAGCCGGTCCTCTTGTCCGCCAGGAAGTCGATGCCGACGCCGCGGAAGCTCAACTCGGCGGAATCCTTCGCCGACGCCGCCTGGCGTACCGATCCGCTCGAGCGGCCCTCGCTCGATGACGTCCAGTCGCCGTGGTACACGATGCGGGCATCGCCGCTCGGGATGAGGGTCGAGGGAATCGCCGGAGCGGTCTTCACGATCACGGGAATTTCCCAGGCTTTGTAGAGCCCTTCGGGAACGTCTTTGAACGGGCAGCCCGAGGTGAACATGGTGAGGTGCACGTCCGTCCCCTCCTTCCGCTGGAACTTGGCGCAAAGGCTGGGGCCGTACATGTGTCCGGGCGAGAGGAAGGCATCGCTGTAGGAGTGCACCGGGGTCCAGGGTCCCCAGGGGTGCGGCGCCTGGTAGAAGTCGTAGCGCATTTCGTTCGGTTCGAACCACTTGATCATCTTCTCGGTGTTGTACCAGGCCACCATGAGATACGCTCCCAAGGCGGGGATGTAGCAGGGCCCGCTTTGCCCGCAATGAGTGCGCAGGTCGAGGATGGGCTTGGCCTCCTCCAGCTTGGCCGACCAGCTTTTCGCCTGGCTGCCGTCGCCGCCGGTGAAATAGCTCCAGTCCGCGGCCTTCATGTCCGGCAGTTTTTCGCGCGCGATGCGAGCCAGCGTGTAGGTATCGCCGTCGTTCCAAAAGCCGTTGGTGGAGACGGCGTAAACGTAGCGCCTGGCGCCATCCTGTTCCACGGCGCCGCCGTTCTTCCCGTAGTGAACGAAGAAGGGCGCGCCGAAGGCCGGCCCGGGCCACATCGGGCTTTTATAGTTCTCCGCCGCGCCGCGGCTCCAGGTGAGGCCTCTGTCGGTGGATTTGATCAGGCTGCTGTTGAAGGCGGTCTGCCGGAGCCAGTAGTCGCCGCTATCCTTGCCGTAGGCGTTGCGGGAAACGAAGGTGTAGAACACGGAATCGATGCATTCCTGCCCGCAGACTTTCCAGGTGGCATTGTCGGCTTCCTTCTGGCCGCCCTTGCCATATTCGTCCATGGTGTTGATCATGGAGCCGGAGAGAGTTGCCGGGCCGTCGCCCACGAGGCGGTTGAAGGCCAGGTTTCGGCCCGCGCCCGCTTTCCCAAAGCCCCGCCCGTCGCAATTGAAGGCGTACAGGTTGTCGTCGTCCGCCCAAAACGGATCCCACGTGTCGCCGTTGGAATCGTTCCACTTGTGAAGGTTGTCGAGGTCCAGGATGACGTCCGTAATGCTTACGGACTTGGGGGCGGCGGCACAAAGAGCAGAGTGCCAGGAAACCGCGGGGAGCAGCGCCGCGGCTGTCTTGAGCAAGCCCCGGCGGGTGTGAACGGTCATCATCCGCCATCATACCTCCCGCCTGCCCCACCATTTTTCATGGGGTTTCGCGGGCCGAAGGCCCATTCAAACAGGCCGGGAGGCCTGTCCTACTCCCACTCGATGGTGCCGGGAGGCTTGTGCGTGAGATCGTAGAATACGCCCGCGATGCCCGGCACGTGGAGCAGTTCCGTCGCGATCCGCTCGCGCAGCTCCGCCTTCATGAGCACCGATTGCGCCGTCATCCCGTCCACCGAATCCACCGGGCGCAGTACCACCGAATCGGGCGATCCCGCCGAGCCGAGAGGAATCAGGATCACGGGAAATTGCCACACCTCGTGGTCGTACCCGGTTTCGTGACTGAGCCGGCGCACGATTCCATCCGCCTTGCGCAGGCGGCCGAGGCGCTCCGCCGTCAGGCAACAGGCGCGCACCTGCATCGTCCCCACCGGCACCCGCGTTTCCACCGGAGCGATCACGCGGTTGATTCCCGGGATGGCGTTGATCAGCTCGGTGGCGCGCGCGTGGTCCAGCGCATCGATCGCCAGTACGGGCGCGTAGGTTCGCGAATCGCCCTGCACTCCCACCGAATGCACCGGCACGATGAATCCTTCCGCCGTCTGCCTGAGCGGCGCGTCGAACTCCGCGCACAGGCAGCGTATGGCGAGGCCCGGGCCGGGGAAGGGATGGCGGTCGAGTAGTTCGCCGGCCAGAGAGATCTCGCGCCCCACGGCGCGGACTTCATCTTTGTAGAAGGATTTCAGCGGCTCCACGATGCGCCCGACGGCAATCAGCTTCTGAATGCCCGCCACGCGATTGTGATGGGTCTTGATCAGCGCCGCCTTGGCGGTGCCGCCGCTTTCGATGGTGTCCGGGTAGATGGTGCCCTGTCCCAGAATCCAGTTCTCGTCCAGCAGGCGGCGCGAGTCGATGATGCGCTCCTGCACGCGCACAAACTCCTCGCCGATGATGTGGCGCTTCTGCTCCGGATCGGTGACCCCGGCGAGCGCGCTGAGAAACTGCTCTTCGGCGTGCTCCACCGTGAGGTTGCCCATGCGCCGCACAAAATCGGTCTCGCCTTCGCGCATGAGGCCGGTATCGACGTAGACGCCGCGCACGCGATCGGCCCCCAGCGCCCGCGTGCACAAAGCGAAGGCGACGCTGGAATCCACCCCGCCGCTGACGAAGAAAAACACGCTGCGCGCGCCCACTACCTCGCGGATTTCCTGTTCGAGCAGGGGCGCGCGATGGCGCACGTCCCAATCTTTTTGGCAGCCGCACACGCCAAAGGCGAAGTTGGCCAGGTACTGCTTGCCGCGCGTGGTGTGGACCACTTCCAGGTGGAACTGCACGGCGTAGAAGCCGCGCGCCGGCGCCGCGATGGCCGCCACCGCGCAGGTGCTGGTGTGCCCGGCGACACAGAACCCTTCCGGCACGCGCCCCACCACGTCGCGATGGCTCATCCAGACCTGCTGCGTGCCGCCGAGCCCGGCGAACATGGGGTCGGATGCCTCGTCGAGTTCCAGCGTCGCCAGTCCGTATTCCCCCTTCACGCCCTTGCGCACTTCTCCGCCCAGCAGGTGCGCCATGAGCTGCTGCCCGTAGCAGATGCCGAGCACCGGGATGCCCAGCGAGAAGATGGCGGGGTCCACGGTGGGGCTATCGGGATCGTAGACGCTGCTCGGTCCGCCCGAGATGATGAGGCCCTTGGCGGAAGAGAGTTCCGCCGCCGGCGTCTCGCTGGCGCGGACCTCCGCGTACACGCCGAGGTCGCGGACCTTCCGGGCAATCAGGTGGCAATACTGCCCCCCGGCATCGAGGACGATGATCTGCGCTGTGGGGTTCAACTTTCTGATGGTAGCAAGTCGCGAGAGGGGAAGAATGCCCCCAGGAATGGGGTCATGGCAGCCTGAAAGGCTACGCTACTTCATCTTTTCCAGCTTCTTGCGAATCTCGTCGGCAATCTTGGAGTCGCTCGCCAGTTGCAGGTATTTCGTATAGGCCGCCTTAGCCGCCTTCTGATCCTTCAGCTTTTCCTGGGCCTCGCCCAGGCGCAGCCAGGCCTCGGGCTCCTCGCTGTTCCACTTGGTGGCTTCCTCGAAACGGCCCGCGGCGGCGCGGTAACTGCCCTTCTTGAAATAGTAGTTCCCGGTGCGGATTTCCTTCTGTGCCTGCAGCGGGTTGAACCCGTACACCGGCACGGCGATGGACTTGTCTTCCTCGGGCGGCAACCCGTCCTTGTCCACGGCCTGCGGCGTGGTGGTGGACTCGCCGCGTTTCTTGAGCTGCGGACCTTCCTGCGCCAGCAGGGGCACCACCGCCAACAACATCAGTGCCGCAACCGAGCGTGACATAATTACATTATAACTTCCCTCGATGGAACTCCGTGACAAGGTTGGTCAGCTCCCCTTCTCGCCCGGCGTGTACCTGTACAAGGACGCCGGCGGCCGCGTGATCTACGTCGGCAAGGCCAAGAGCCTGCGCAACCGGGTGCGCAGCTACTTCTCCGAGGACAAGCTGGCCGACATCAAGACCGGCACGCTGATCGGCGAGGCGTGCGATATCGACTACATCCTGGTGGATAACGAGAAGGAAGCGCTGGCCCTCGAAAACAACCTGATCAAACAGTACAAGCCGCGCTTCAACATCCTGCTGCGCGACGATAAAACCTACCCGTACATCAAGCTGACGCACGAGAAATACCCGCGCGTCTACGTGACCCGCCGCCTGCGCAAGGATGGCGCCACCTACTTCGGTCCCTACTTCCCCGCCAACCTGGCGCACCGCCTGGTGCACTTCATCCACCGCCATTTCCAGGTGCCCTCGTGCAAGGTGGACCTGACGCGTTTTCATCCCAAACCCTGCCTGCAATTCCACATTCACCGCTGCTTGGGACCCTGCGTCCAGGGACTCACCACCGACGACGCTTACGCCGCCGCCATCCACGACGTGCGCCTCTTTCTCGATGGCCGCCACACCGACCTGGCGCGCGATATGCGGGTGCGCATGGAGGCCGCCAGCCGCGACACGCGCTTCGAGGAAGCCGCCGCTCTGCGCGACCTGATCGCCACCGTGGAAGAGATCGAAGAGCGCCAGAAGATGGCCGCCGCCAAGGGCGACGACGTCGATATCTTCGCCATCTACGCGGAGCCCCCGCTGGTGGCGCTCAACCTCTTCCACCTGCGCAACGGCCAGATTGTGGACCGCCGCGAGCTCTTCTGGGAAGACCAGATGGAGTACGACGAGCCGGTATTCTTCAGCTCGCTGCTCAAGCAGATTTACCTGGACCAGCAGTTCATCCCGGCGGAAATCCACGTCCCGGTGGAGTTTGAAGACCGCGAAGCGCTGGAGGAACTGCTGAGCGAAATGCGCCATCACAAGGTGGAGATCCGCACCCCGCAGCGCGGCCAGAAGAAGGCGCTGCTGGGACTGGTGGAGACCAACGCCAGGCACAGCTTCGATGCGCGCTTCCGGGTGCTGAATCCGAGCTCGCGCGCCATCCAGGAGGCCTTGCAGGAAGGGCTCAACCTGCCCGACGCCCCGGCGCGCATCGAGTGCTTCGACATCTCCCACATACAGGGCACGGATAAAGTGGCCAGCATGGTGGTGTGGGAAGACGGCAAGATGAAGAAGGCCGACTACCGCAAGTTCATCATCCGGACGGTGGTGGGCAACGACGATTTCGCCAGCATGCGCGAAGTGGTGACGCGCCGCTACACGCGCCTGCGCGACGAGAAGGCGCCCATGCCCGGGCTGGTGCTGATCGACGGCGGCCTGGGCCAGTTGCACGCCGCTGCCGATGCCTTGGAAGCCATCGGCATCGTGGACCAGCCGCTCGCTTCCATCGCCAAACGCGAGGAGATCGTCTACGTGTACGGGCAGGAGGACGAGCCGGTGATCCTGGACCGTTTCTCCCCCATCCTGCACCTGATCCAATCGATCCGTGACGAAGCGCACCGTTTCGCCGTGACCTTCCACCGCTCGCTGCGCAACAGCCGGCAGCTCACCAGCGAGCTCGACACCATTCCGGGCGTAGGCCCCAAGACGGTGCGGAAGCTGCTCAAGGAATTCGGCAGCTCGGAACGGGTGCGCGCGGCCACCGAGACGGAGTTGGCAATGGTAGTTGGCCGGGCGGCGGCGCGGCGGGTAAAGGAGTACTATAATATTCCGGTACCCGAAACACCCTCCGCCGCGTCATGAGAAAATAATGCATATGCGTTTCCGTCTACTGGGCGCCGTGCTGATCTTCTGTGTCGCCGCAGCGGCGCAAACCCAGCCCCTCACGCTGAATCAGTTGATGAAGTTCCTCTCTTCCTCCATCGAACTCAAGATGGCGGACAGAGATGTCGCCAAATTCCTCGCCAAGACCAAGCTCAGCGAACGGCTGGACGATGTCACCATCGAAAAACTGATGGCCAGCGGGATCGGCGCGTTGACGGTCAACGCGCTGCGCACGCTGCGCGACCAGTCGGAGTCCCTGTCCGCCGCCAAGCCGGTCGCCCCGCCGCCGAAGGTGCAGCTTCCGCCCGCTCCCAATGCCGTGGAACAGGCGGCGATCATCGAGGAAGTCCGCGAGATCGCGCTGAACTACAGCAAGGGCCTGCCCAATTACCTCGTGACGCAAGTGGTCCGCCGCTACCAGGCGAACGCCCCCGGGGCACGCTATGCGCGCTCGAGCGAACCCTCCTGGGTGCAGGTGGACCTGCTGACGCTGCGCTTGAGCTACTTCGATCAGAAGGAAGAGTACAAGCTGATCATGCACAACAACAGCCCGACCACGCAGGACTATATGAACGTGGGCGGGGCCACCTCCACCGGCGAGTTCGGCAGCCTGTTGCGCGACATCTTCGAGCCGCGCACGCACGCGCGCTTTGCGTGGGACGGGTGGGCGCGTCTGCGCGATCAACTGGTGATGGCGTTCAGCTACAGCGTGGAGCAGGCCAACTCCCAATGGGGTATCGAGTACGAGAAGAAGGATCACATCGTCCCCGCCTATAGCGGCCGCATCCTGATCGACAAGGACAGTCACATGGTGCTGCGCGTCACGCTGAACGCGGACAATATCCCGCCGGCGTTTCCGGTGAAGATGGCCACCACCGTGCTTGACTACGACTACATCGACATCAGCGGCCACACATTCCTGCTGCCGCTGAAATCGGAAACGCAGATGAGCGCCGATGGCATCCTCTCGCGCAACGATACCGAGTTCCGGCTGTACCGCAAGTACTCCGCGGAATCCGACGTCAGGTACGACATCACACCCGACGCGCTGCCCGCGGACAAGACCAGCGAGGCGCCCGCCGCGCCCGCCAAGGCGATCGACTGCAAAGACCCAAAGAACGCGAAGGATCCGGCCTGTAAGAAGTAGCGGCGCTGGCGTGGTGACCACACTGTGGTCATCGGGTTTCCCGTAGCCATGAATCTAAGGCGTTTGCAGGAAGACCGTGACCACACTGTGGTCAGGGGGCGCCGCTCATGCCACCGAGTCGGGATACATGCGGCGCAATTCCTTCCGCAGGGGCTCCACGCTCTTGGCATAGATCATTTTATACGCTTCGCAGAAGTAATCCAGCTCGTCGAAGTTGCCGTGCGGACCATGGCGGAACTTGGGACATCCCCCGTGACAGATCGACTGGTACTCGCAGACCTGGCACTCCGGGTGGGCGATGGTCTTCTTGGAAGCGAATGAGTAGCGGCGGGTGCGGCGCGCGATTTCGCCCCACGAGTCCAGCGTCACGTTGCCCAGTTTCCAGCCGCTCTCCACGAAAAAGTCGCAGGGGTAGACGTCGCCGTTGTACTCCACCACCACGTAGCTGTCGCAGGTCTCGTGCATGGTGCAGTTCCCGGGTTTCTGTCCCGCCAGCGCTTCGGCGATGTTGTCGAACGAGCGGATGCGCATCTTGCGGCGCTCGGGCCACCACAATTCGAATATCTCGCAGAGAAACCGCCCGTATTGTTGCGGCGTGATGGTGTAGGGCAGCGGAGTCCCATCCGGCGCGAACTCCGCCAGCGGAATGAATTGCAGGTTATCGACGCCCAGGTTCTTGTAGAACTTATACAGCTCGCGCGGCTTCTCCACGTTGGCCTGGCTGAGCACGCAGAGAACGTTGAAATCCACTTTTTCCGCCTGCAGCAGTTCCACGCTCTCGATGACGCGCTTCCAGGTGCCGCGCTTCTCCTTGTTGAAACGGAAGCGGTCGTTGATCTCTTCCGGCCCATCCAGCGACACGCCGAGCAGCCACTGATACTGGCGGAAGAGGTGGCACCAGTTCTTATCGAGCAAAATGGCGTTGGTCTGGAGCGCATTGCTGACCGATTGCCCCGAGCGCCCGTACTGCTGCTGGAACTCCACCAGCTTTTCGAAAAACTTGAGGCCCGCGAGCGTGGGTTCGCCGCCTTGAAAGGCGAACACACTGTTGGGGTAGGAGTAGAACAGGTAGGTGTCCACCAGGCGCTCCAGCGTTTCCAGCGTCATGCGGCGCCCGGGCAGCGCGCTGTAGGGGTCAGCCTCGCGATCCAGGTAGAAACAATATTCGCAATCCAGATTGCAGACCGCGGACGCCGGCTTGATGAGCAGCGACGTGATGCGCGGCACCGGACCGCCCTCCATCGACCCCTGACCGAAAATCGGCAACTGCGACAGACCGCTCCCCACCTCTTCACGATACGTCATTATGGTATGGAATGTACCTGAAGGTCGCTCCTGAGATTCGCAGGGCGTTGCAAGGCGGACGCCCGGTGGTGGCGCTGGAGAGCACCATCATCACGCACGGGATGCCATACCCCCAGAACCTGGAGACGGCGCGGTCGCTGGAGAGCCAGGTGCGCGCCGGAGGCGCCGTGCCGGCTACCATCGCGGTGATGGGCGGCGTGATCTGCGCCGGTCTCTCCGATAAAGAACTGGAGTGGCTGGCCACCGCCAAGAATGTTCTCAAGCTGAGCCGCAACGATCTGCCCTACGCGCTGGCCACGAAAAAGATCGGCGCCACCACAGTCGCCGCCACCATGATCTGCGCGCACCTGGCGGGCATCAAGGTGTTCGCCACCGGCGGGATCGGCGGCGTCCACCGCGGCGCGGACGCGAGCTTCGATATTTCGGCGGATCTGGAGGAACTGGCGCGCACGCCGGTGGCCGTGGTCTGCGCCGGCGCCAAGGCGCTGCTGGATCTGCCCAAGACGCTGGAGTACCTGGAGACGCGCGGGGTCCCGGTGATCGGTTACGGCACCGACGAGTTCCCCGCGTTCTGGAGCCGGCGCAGCGGGCTGAAGACACCGCTGCGGCTGGACACCGCGGCCGAGGTGGCGCGGTTCCTGGAGGTGCAGTGGGGGCTCAACCTGGGCGGGGGCGCGGTGGTCTGCAACCCCGTGCCGGAAGCGGACGAGATTCCGGCGCACGATATGCGCGGCTTCATCGATTCGGCGGTGCGCGAAGCCGAAGAGTACGGCATCAAGGCCAAGGCGGTGACGCCTTACATCCTGGCCCGGATTGCCGAACTCTCCGGGGGGCGCAGTTTACGCACCAATATCGCGCTGGCGCAATCCAACGCGCGCCTGGCGGCGGAGATCGCCGCCGTCATGCATTTGTAATTTTCTATTTTCTACAATGAGGGGGAGAGGGTTGATGAAAAGACTTCTGCTGCTGGGGCTGTGCGCGCTCACCTGTTTCTCGCAGGAATTGCGGGTGTACGCGATCGATGTGGAGGGCGGCAAATCCACCTTGTACGTTTCGCCCTCCGGACAATCGATGCTGGTGGACGCGGGGTACGCCGGGTTCCAGAATCGCGATGCCGGCCGCATCGTGGCGGCGGCCAAAGCGGCGGGTGTTACGCAGATCGATTACCTGGTGATCACGCATTATCATGTCGATCACGTGGGCGGCGTGCCGCAACTCGCGGCGAGGATGCCGATCCGCAACTTCGTGGATCATGGAGAGAACTTCGAAGCGGTGAAGGATACGGGCTCAGTCTATCCGGACTACCTGGCCGTGCGGGCCAAGGGTAAGCATATCGTGGTGAAGGCCGGCGACCGCATTCCGATCGCGGGGATCGACGTGGAGGTGGTAACGGCGTCGGGGACGGCGATCGAGAAACCGCTGCCCGGCGCGGGGCAGCCGAACCCGCTGTGCGCGAGCTACCCGCCGATCGAACCCGACACAGGAGAGAACGCCCACTCCATCGGGATGGTGATTTCGTATGGCAAGTTCCGCCTGGTGGATCTGGGCGATCTCCATTGGAATCGGGAGCGCGACCTGGCGTGTCCCAACAACCTGCTGGGAACGGCGGATGTCTATATGACCACGCACCACGCCAAGAAGACGTCGGGAATGCCGGCCATGGTGTACGCGCTCGGGCCGAAGGCGGCCATCATGAATAACGGGCCGAAGCTGGGGGGCGTCGATTCGTCGTGGCAGGCGTTGCACGATTCGCCCGGCACGCCGGACATCTGGCAACTGCACTACGCGCTCATGAACGACCGCGCGCACAACTCGCCCGATAGCTTCATCGCCAATCGAAGCGAGGATTGCACGGGCTACTGGATCCGCCTCGCGGCGCGGGCGGACGGCAGCTTTACGATTCAGAACGGGCGCACTCAGGTAGAGAAGGCATACCGGTAGCCTGTCCATCGCAGCGCGCCACGGCCTATAATCAAAAACGTTTGCAACGTTTATGGCCGTGACAATCAAGGATGTGGCGCGGGAATCGGGCGTGAATGTCTCCACGGTTTCGCGCGCGCTGAATGGGGAGTACGGGGTTCACCCGGACACGCGGGAACACGTGGCGGCGGTTGCCCAGCGCTTGCGGTACCGTCCCAACCGGGTGGCGCGGGGCCTGGTGACGGGGCGGTCGCACACGCTGGCGCTGGTGGTGAGCGATATCCGCAATCCCTTCTTCGCCGAGGTGGCGCGCGGCGCCGAGGATGCCGCCTACCGCGCGGGATACGACCTGGTGCTGTGCAACAGCGATCTCGACGCCGAGAAGCAGATGCGCTACGCGCAATCGCTGCTGGAGAAGCGCGTCGACGGCATCCTCATGAATTCCGTCGCCGCCCTCGGCAAAAAGCAGCAGGAGCAGCTTGCGGGGCTCGGCGTGCCGATCGTGCTGCTCAACCGGACCGCTCCACGCAGCGCGTTTTCCACCGTCTGCGCGGACAACGAGGCCGGCGGGGCGCTGGCGGCCGAGTACCTGCTGAAACTGGGGCACCGCAAGATCGCGCACCTCACCGGTCCGCGGCATCACGGCAACATGACGGAGCGGGCCAAAGGGTTCGTGGCCCGTCTGGCGGCGGCGCGCAAGCCGGTGCGGCCGGTGGTGCTGCACGGGAAAAATGATTTTCCGGGCGGCGCGGATCTGGCGCGGAAGCTGATGGCCCTTCATTCGGATATTACGGCGGTGTTCGCCGCCAGCGACATGATGGCGTTCGGGGCGATCCGGGCGTTGCTGGAAGCGGGGCGGCGGATTCCGCAAGATGTCTCGGTGATGGGCTTCGACAACGTGGAACTGGCGAGCATCGTGCACCCGCCGCTGACCACAATCCACCAGCCGAAGTACGAGATCGGCCAGGCGGCGGTGGAGATTCTGCTGCGCCTGGCCGGACGCGGCGAACATCAGGCTCTGGAGCACCGCTTGTTCGGCGTGGAACTGGTGGAGCGGCAATCTTGTATGGAGCGCAAGCCATGAGCCAAAGGTGGGGCAGGCTTCAGCCTGGGGTCCCCTCTGGGGACGCCCGCTTGCGGGCGCGTTCTTTCTCACCTTGGATGGCCCCGGCGTGAGCGGCGACGAAGAAGCCGTGTCGCCGCTGCGTTGGCGCATGATCTCGCTGGCGTTCTTCGCCACCGTGATCAATTATCTCGACCGCCAGACGCTCTCCGTGGCGGCGCCGATCCTGCGCGAGCAGTTCCACATGAGCAACGAAGGCTACTCGCGCGTGGTCTCGGCCTTCCTGTTCGCCTACACCATCATGAACGGCCTCTCGGGGCCGATGATCGACCGGTTGGGGACGCGCCTGGGCTACGGCCTGTGCGTGGCGTGGTGGAGCATCGCGGCGGCGCTGCATGCGTTCGCGCGCGGCACGCTGAGCCTCGGCGTATTCCGCTTCCTGCTGGGCATGGGCGAGGCGGGGAACTGGCCCGGTGCGGTGAAAGTGGTGGCGGAGTGGTTCCCGGAGAGGGAACGCGCCTTGGCCGCGGGCCTGTTCAACAGCGGCTCGGCGGTAGGCGCGATTCTGGCGCCGCCGGTGGTGGCGTACCTGGTTCTGCGCACCGGCTGGCAATCGGCGTTCGCGTTTGTGGGCCTGGCCGGGCTCGTCTGGCTGGCGTTCTGGTTCGCCATGTACCACACACCGAAGGCGCCGGCGGGCGCGCCCGCGGAGACCGTAGTCCCGGTGCGCGAACTCTTGCGCACGCGCTTCGTGTGGGCGTTCACCTTCTCCAAGATCTTCATGGACCCGGTGTGGTACTTCTACATTTTCTGGTTTCCGGAATATTTGAAACACGCGCGCGGGTTCGACCTGGCGAAGATTGGGATCTACGGCTGGATCCCGTTCATGGTGGCGGGCTTCGGCAACATTCTGGGCGGGTGGATGTCGGGGCGGCTCCTGCAGCGCGGCTGGAGCGTGACCATGGCGCGCAAGATGTCGGTGACGTTCTTCGCGGTGCTGATGACGTCGGCGATCCCGGCGGTGCTGGCGCCGGCGGCGTGGATGTCGATCGCGCTGGTTTCGATCGCCATGCTGGGCTATACGGGCTCTCTCGCGAACATGCTGAGTTTCCCGGCGGACGTATTTCCGAAGTCCGCCGTGGGGTCGGTCTACGGCCTGGCGAGCATGGGGGCGGGCTTCGGCGGCATGCTGTTCACGCTGATCACCGGGTGGGTGGTGGAGCGCTACTCCTACACTCCGGTATTCTTCGGGTTCGGAATTCTGCCGCTGATCTGCGCGACGATTCTGTGGACGCTGTTAGGCCCACTCACGCCGGGGCGGCGGATGGGGGAGGGGGAGGCATAGGCGGGAGTTTTGCGGCAAAGCTGTGCCAGGTCGGCTAGGTCTAGAGGTGGAGACTGTCATGGCCGTACTCGCTGATCTGTCGCAAGCAGTGGTTAAAGGCGGAGTTGGCAAGAATCGAAATCCCTTTTGCGCCGCCCCGGGTGTACTTGATGGCCTCATATGCCGCAAGTGCCAATCGCGATTCAAGCCTGATGCCAACATGGGGATCCAACGCAGCAGCCGCGTGCTTAGTTCGGACCTCCCCAGCCTACAACTCCGCGAGGTTGGAGAGCGCGCGGCGGCTGGCTCGTTCGGCGCCGACTTCGGCGACCACGATGCGGTCGCCATCGTGAAGAAAATTCTTCAGGATATCTTTCAACTGCGCCGCCGTGTGGGTGCTGTGCAGCGCCCACTGGTTGGCCAGCACCGGGCGGGCTTCAAAAGTGCGCAGGCGGGCGCGCAGCGAGGCATAGTCGCCGTCCTGTAGCAAATCGCAAGATACCAGGTAGAGCTTGAGGGACACTGCTCTATTAAAGGCGAATAGAAGGCGAAAGGCAAGTGACGTACGGGATTATCTACTTGACAACAATTAAGGGAAGTGGCACACTACTAATAGAGGCCGCACATGAACCTGATAGACGTTGCCAAACAGTTCGCCACCCCCGAAGCCTGCAACGACTTTCTGGAGCAAATGCGCTGGCCCGATGGCGTGCGCTGCGTCAACTGCGACAGCGCCAAGGTTTCGAAGTACGTCAAGCAGGCTGGCACGCGCGCCCGCAAGAATCCCAAGACTGACGCGCTTGAGACGAAGGCAGTGCCGGAACGCATCCTGTACGTCTGTCGCGATTGCAGGCGCCAATTCTCCGTCACCGAAGGGACGATCTTCAACGATACGCACCTAAGCCTTGAGAAGTGGTACATGGCCACGGCCCTCATGGTGAACGCAAAGAAGGGCGTCAGCGCCAAACAGCTTCAGCGCGACCTGGGCACGGCCTACAAGACCGCGTGGTATCTCTCCCATCGCATCCGGAAGGCCATGGGCTTGGTTGAACTGGCTGACGATGAGCCCCTGAGCGGCACGCTCGAAATCGATGAGACGTACATGGGATCGAAGAAGTACGACAAGCGCCGCAAGCGCGCCAAGTACGATAAGGAGCCGGTGTTTGGAATTGTGGAGCGCCACGGGCGCGCCCGCACCTACCACATGCCGGAAGTCACACTCAAAAACGTAGTGGAGAAGATCAAAGACAACGTTTCAATCGCAACGAACGCGGTCTACACGGATGAGAGTCGGCTATACGGGACCGTGCCGGGATGCATCCGCAACCACAACCATGAGACCGTGAACCACGCCGCACATGAATGGGTGCGCGGTGACGTTCACACGGGCACGATTGACGGCTACTGGGGCTTGCTCAAGCGCTCAAGCGCGGCGTGATAGGCACCTACCATCAGATCAGCGTGAAACACCTGCACCGCTTTGGCGCTTGGCAAGAGTGACCCAGTGGTGCTCGGTTGGAGTCACCCACGCTGAGAACGGGACTGGGAACGAGATGTGGAAGGGCCGTCGTCATCCACGCCGAAGGCGTGCGCATGGG
>JBEKDV010000007.1:0-58033 GCA_050014175.1 Candidatus Solibacter sp.
CATACTTAGGTCGGTCTGTCAACACAAATCAACAATAGACAGACTCAATTTAGGCCGTCAGATCACCGCCGAGCGCAAATCGAATCAAAACAAACCGGGCGGAAAATGTAGAAACTCCAGTGCGCGGACTATAGTCCGCGGCGGCCACCGATTCCGGGTTCCCCGTAGTGCGCAGTTCGAACCGATGCAGGCCGTCGCCATCATCATTCTTGCGGCTGCGCATCTGGCATGGCGGAAGTGGCTCCGGGCGCACCAGCAGTGATCCCGAGTGCCACTCCCACCACCACCGCGCAGCCGATCACGTTGTACCAGAGCCAGGAAACATCCGTAAAATAGGCCGTGGCGAAGATGGCGGCCTCGCCGGCCAGCATCCCGCAAAATACCGCCGTGCCGCGCACCTTGGGGAACAGAAACGCCAGCACGAAGCATCCCAACAGCGACCCGTAGAACAACGACCCCACCTTGTTGACCGCCACGATCAGCGAGCCCAGCCGCTTGGCCCACCCCGCGAACACCACCGCGTATACGCCCCAGAACAGGGTGAACCATCGCGAAGCCAATAGATAATGCCGGTCGCTGCGGTTGCGCTTGACGTGGCGCTGGTAAATATCGATCACCGTGACCGTGGCCAGCGAGTTGATCTCGCCCGAGCTGGCCGACATGGTGGCGGCGAAGATCACCGCAATCACCAACCCGACAATCCCCGAAGGCAGATACCTGGTGACGAACGATAAAAAAATGTAATTGGTGTCGCTGAAGCCCTTTTCGCCGCCCGTGCTTTCCACCAATGTGGCCGCGCTCGCTCGTACCGCATCCAGTTCCTTCTGCGCCGCGCGGTAGTCGGCCTTCCGCCGGTTCTCCTCCGGCGTATTGCCCGCGCGGTGCGCTTCCACCAACCCCAGCGCCGCCAACTTGCGATGTTCGAACGCCTGCTGGTACTGCTCGCTCATGGGCTGGAATTCGCTCAAACCCGCGATCCGCTTCAGCTCAATCTGCTGGAACAGCACCGGCGGCTGCACGAACAGGTAAAACACGAACACCATGGCCCCGATAAACAGGATGAAGAACTGCATCGGAATCTTGGCCACCGCGTTGAACAGCAGGCTCAGGCGGCTCTGCGCGATCGATTTCCCAGTGAGATAGCGCTGTACCTGCGATTGATCGCACCCGAAATAGGAGAGGAACAGGAACGTCCCGCCGATCAACCCGCTCCAGATGTTGAAGCGGTCGTTCCAATCGAAGTGGGTGGTCACCGCGTTGAGCCGCCCCGCCGCGCCCGCCAGATATACCGCGTCGCCGAAGGAGACCGATGCGGGCAACAGCAGGATCACCGTCACCAGCGAAATCACCAGACCGAGGAAGATGATCGCCATCTGCTGCACGTCGCTCCAGGTGACCGCCTTGATGCCACCCAGCACGGTGTAGGTGACTACCGTGGCGCCCATCATGGCGGTGGTCGTGCGTTCCGGCCAGCCCAGGATTACGGAGAGCACCAGCGCCGGCGCATAGATGGTCAGCCCCGCCGACAACCCGCGCTGGCAGAGGAAGACGATGCTGGCCAGAACGCGCGTTTTGGAATCGAAGCGCTTCTCCAGGTACTCGTAGGCCGTGTACACGCGCGCGTGATGGAAGACCGGGACCACGGTGGCGCAGATGATCACCATGGCCAGCGGCAGTCCGAAATAGAACTGCACGAAACGCATGCCATCCACGTAGGATTGTCCGGTCGTGGAGATGAACGTGATGGCGCTCGCCTGGGTCGCCATAATGGAGAGCGCCATGGCGTACCACGGCATGCTTTTGCCGGCCAGCAGGTAGCGGTCCACGGTGTTGCTGCCACGACTGCGATAGAGACCATACGTCACGATCGACACCAAGGCGGTGACGAGGACGATCCAGTCGAGGGAACTCATCGATAGACCCGGGTGAACAGATAGCAGGCGGAAATAATCAGCACGAGGTAGATCAGCGTCGCGGTGTAGACCCGCCGCCAGGTGCGTAGAAACGGCGGCGCCTCATCGGGGACATCGCGAGTATGCGGCATGATGGGAGTTTATCACGGGCGGCATCGCTTGCCGATGCGAGCAGGCTGCGCAATGGCGCTCAGCTTGCCCAGACCTGCGAATTTGTGCAACTTGGTGGGGCCGGCCGCCCCCCGGTCCGCGCGGGTCCCAATGGACCCGCTCTCCGCCGCAGCTTACTTGGTGTGGCCGATCTCGTAGACAAAGATGGTGTGGTCCACCTTGCCGACCTTGACCTGAATCATCTCCGAGGCTTTCCATCCGCGGATGGGGAACTCGTTGGAGACGACGCGGGCGCCCATCTTGAGCTGCTTTTCCAGGTTGGGGCGCAGGCGGTCGTTGGAGTTGGTGAGGAACCACATGGTGACCACATCCGCCGGGCTCAAGTCCACGCGCAGGGCGCTGCCTTCCACGATGCTGACGCGGTCGGCCAGCCCCAGGCTCAGAATGCGCTCCCGAGCTTTGCGGCACAGATCGGGCATCAGTTCGACCCCGACGGCGCGCGCGCCGAAACGCTGCGCCGCGGTGATCACCACCCGGCCATCGCCGCTGCCCAGATCGTAAACCATCTCGCCGGGTTTGACGCGGCCGGCTTCGAGCATGCGGTCGACCAGGTATTGTGGAGTGGGAATGGCGGGCCCCAGATTCTCGGCCGGCCCGAACTTCTGCGCGGTTCCGGGAAGCGCGGCCGACGCGATGACGAATGCAGTGAGCAAAACCCGCATATCTTATCGGACGGGTGCAACCGCCGTTGCGGTTGCAGTCCTCCCAAACTTTAATTTTACTATACGGCCGATGATCTCGGTCCAGGCAAAAAATAGGTCGCGCGGGCGGCTGATGGTGAATTCGGCGCCCTTGAGCGTTTTCACCGCTGTTCCGATGGCGTCGCGCCAGGGATTGGCCTGCGGATTCAGGTTGTAGTTCATGTAGAAGACCGGGAACTTCAGATCGCCGACTTCCTTGAAGGATTCCTGCGGCAGACCACCTTCCACGCTGACTTTCGGACCGGCGATGATCACGGCGTCGGGCTGCTCCTTGCCGTCCTTGATCTCCTGGGTGATGAAATTGGTCAGGAACTCGGCATCGCCGTGCTTCTGCGCCAGCCGTTTGAGATCCACCGTGCCGAGGTTGAGCGAATGGATGGCCTCGCCCAGGGCGGGGAAATCGATCTGCGCGGCCGATTCCTGGCGGTAAATCACGCGCTGCTCCTGCATGTTGAAGGCGACGATGGACAACTTGGTAATGCGCGGCTCCCGCGCCATGTTGCGCAGGATGGAGATCAGGGCGTGCATATCGATGGGTTGGAGCGAGGCGGAGAGCGAGTCTTGCGGCGCGAAGTTGACCATCACTTTGATGTTGAGCGGGTCTGCCTGCGCTTCGCGCGCCGGGATGGCCGGCTCCTGCTTGAAGGGTTCGGTGTCGGCTGGCTGCACCGCGCTGGCCGGGATGTCGAGAGAGATCTGCTTATCCTTCGCCGGCAGCGAGGCTTCGGCGTCCCAATTGAAAGAGCAGATACGCTCGCCGCGGTCGCGCATCAACCAATCGACATGGTATTTGCCTTCGCCCACATCGAAGGTTCCGGAGAGTAAGGCGCTGCCGCCGGCGTCGCTCTCGATCATGGGCACATTCCAGCGCTGCGAGAAGTAGACGGCATCGTCGGGCCTTTGATCGGGGGCCACGCGGAAAACCATGGTGAGCTGGTTATCGCTGCCGGCGAGGTCCTTGAGGGGGACGCTGACATCGTATCCGGCGTGAAATTTGAGGTCGAAACCGAGCATCGGTTTGATGGGCGTGACGGTGCAGGGAACGTCTTTGCGGATTTCCCTGGCTTCCAGGATGGCCGCGTCCGAGGTTAAAAGTGCCACGGCGCCACCGGGCCCCGAGGCCGTCATGAGAACCTGGGCGGAAAGACACGTGCTCGCCCATGCGAGGATTTCCACTCTCCTCGCCCATCCGCTACCAGAGATCCACCTGGGTACCATCGCCACCCCGTGCAGCAACTGAATCGCCAGTTCCAATAACAACACGGCACCGCCGTGTAGGTATTATGGCGCAAATTTCCGCCGCTGTAACCGCCAAAACACCGGCGACGCGCAAAAAATACTGTCGCTTGAAGTAAATATGGTTCGCTTCAGCCCAACTGCCGCGCTACACTATCGCCGGGCGGTGTTTGACGCGATAGCGCGAGACATACGCCGCGCCCTCGGGGGCCGGTTCCGGTTGCAGGCCGGACTGGATCTCGTCGAGCATGCCGATGGCGTGGATACAGTCCGCGTGGAAGCCGTAGTCCTCGACGGCGCGGCGCACCTCATCGAGGCGCCCTTCGTAGGCGGGGAATTCCACCAGCGTGATCGACTCGCTGTCGCTATGGCCATCGGCGTAGCGGTAGACCAGAGCCGCGTCGTGATAGATCTGCGGGTTGATCGGGAAATTCACCAGGGCCAGCGCCTCCAGCAACGATTCCAGGTAGTGCGGTTCCACGTGAATCGAGACGGAAACCAAGGCTCCCTCCGCCGTCGAAAGCGAAGGAGTAACTGGCAGTGGTTTGGGCCAGACGCTCATCAAATCCTCCAGCATCCGGCGATGGGGCCTACACGCGCAAACAAAAAACCCTGGAGCCGAAAGGCGCCAGGGTCGAAATGTTCTTGAGCAGACCGACTCGCCTTTAGCACTTTTTTTCGTGGTTGCAATTAGCAGGGCTCAACATGCCCTAAATCATTCCACGTCTCTTCCAGCGTATCAAAAGAGCCGGCCGTGAGGCAAGAATTTTCTTCTAGGCGCCGCGCGGAGTTTGCGCGTACAATCCCTTTGATGAGGTACCCATTACTCTTGCTGGTACTGGGGTTGGCCACCGGATGCGCGGTCCGCTACCCGGCGGTGGTGCCGATGCGCGAACAGCAGTTTCGCAGCCACGATCAGCCGGTGGGGCTGCCTCTGGATGCGGCGAGTCGGGGGGAAGTGGCGAGTTTTCTGGAGCATGGCGGCAACCGCTTCGGCCGCAACGCGGTACCGGATGCGCAGGCGGCCGGCCACCGGCAGATGCTCGACGCCCTCGCCGTGCCGGCCAACCTCAACATCCGTGCCGATCTGGCAACTTCGGACTTTTGCGCCATCGCCGCACCGCTCTGCCAGACGGCGCCCATCTTATTACGCAAGCGGATCGCCGTCACCCAGGTCATCGATGCCCGCAACCGCGAGCCGGAGGTGCCGGACCCCATCGCGGTCTGTGATGAAGAGTACTGCTGGATCTTTAGGCAGGCCGGCAACCTGTTGACGCACCTCGTGGTGGTGCGTAGCGTGCGCGGGGTGCACCCATGAGCCCACCCATGAGTCTGCATGCCGATCTGCTCGCCAGTCTGCGCGAAATCGCCAGCGTGCAGTTGGTGGCGCGTCTCCAGGACGAGCGGCTGAATTTTCCCCAGTCCGGCGAACTGCACGTGTTTATTCCGGACCTTCACCTGATTACCGCCGCGCGCCGCGTCGAGGCCGGATACCGGTACGGCACGAACTATCCGGCGCTGCTGGAAGCGGTGGTGAAATCGCTGCGCGCGCTCAAACGGGCTTCCGCCCCGGCGGGCGAAGTGGTGGTGTATCAAATCGGCGACTTGTTCGATCTATGGCGGCAGGTGGATGGGCTGGACCCCAATGCCAACGCGGCATCGGCCATCCAGAACGACCAGGCGAGCCTTTTGGAGGCGCTGCGCGACGAAGACCTCAACGCCCAGTTCCTGCTCGGCAATCACGATTACGATCTCTACCGCTTTCCCAATTTCGACGCCTGGCAGCGGTCTTATGTGGTGGCGCCTTCGGTGATGCTGCTGCACGGCGATGTCTTCGACTGGGTGGAGCAGTTACCCGGCGAGCTGAAGAATCTGGTGCTGTACCTGTTCTCGGCTTCCCACCCGCCGGGCACGGCGGAGCTGGAGAAACTGCGTCCCCTGAACAACCGGCAGCGGGCCGGCAGGAATTTTCGCGACTTCATTCAGAACCAGGTGGCGGCCCCCACCGGGCGTTGGCGCGATACCGGCGACGATGACGGACCGTCCTGGAACGTGCAGGTCGCCGGCACCGCGCCCCCGGAGATGCTGCTCTATCTGGATGCCGCGCGGCAGAAATGCGGCGAGGCCAACGGCCAGTTCGGCAGCGCGCTGAACATGGCGGTGATCGGACACACCCACCAGGCGCGCATCGCCGTGCACGATGCCCAGGACGGCTTCTTCGCGTTGATGGATTGCGGCGCCTGGATCGAGAATTGCTGCACCGCCGACGACCCGACGCCGCGGCCGAATGCGCAGATTGCCGCGCTCGGCGCCAACGAGGCGCGGATCTACCAGTTGGCGCCGCTAGGGTGAACTGCCCGCTACGAAATTCGTGGAATCGGCTCGCGGAACTGGCCGCAGAAAATCTCGTCGAAGAGCGTCAGTACCGATTCGTGGAGCGCGCCATTGTCGGCCAGCAGGGTGTCCGATGAGGCGACGGAATGCGCCGCGCCGCGCATATCGCTCACCGCGCCGCCCGCCTCGGTCACGATCAGCGTACCCGCCGCCATATCCCAGGGCTTGAGTCCGAACTCCCAGAACGCGTCGAGGCGGCCGGCGGCCACGTAGGCCAGGTCGATGGCCGCGGAGCCCGTGCGCCGCACTCCGTGGGATGCCATGGCCATCTGGTGGTAGAAGTGGATGTTGACGTTCTGGTGGCGCTTGCGGCTGGGAAACCCGGTGGAAGACAGACTATCTTCCAGCCGTTTGGCGCCGGAGACGCGAATCCGCCGGTTGTTGAGGTACGCTCCGGCCCCGCGCTCGGCCGTGAACATTTCCTGCCGGATCGGATCGTAAATCACTCCGGCGACGATCTCGCCCGCCTTTTCCAGGCCGAGCGTGACGTTGAATATGGGAAAGCTGTGGGCGAAGTTGGTGGTGCCGTCCAGCGGGTCCACAAACCAGCGGTATTCCGAGGGGCTCTGATGACCGCCGCCCTCCTCCGCCACGATGCCGTGTGACGGAAAGTGGGTGCGCAGGCGCTCCACAATCAGCTTTTCGCTGGCGCGGTCGGCCTCCGTCACCAGGTCGAAATCGCCCTTGAGCTCGAAGGCGACGCGCCGCTCGAAATAGTTGGCCAGTAGCGCGCCCGCCTCGCGGGCGATCTCCACGGCGGTTTCCAGGTAGCCCACGGCTTAGGACTCTTCCGTGAGGTACTTGATGTCGTGCTTGAAAATAAAAAGGTTGGCTTCACCCTTGCGGGTCAGACGGATGAAGGATTGGTCGTAATACTCGATGATGCCAACCACTTCCTCTCCGTCTTCCATTTTGACGCGCACCAGCGTCGCATGCTCGATCAACTGTTTCAGATACTTGGCCTCTTCGAACGTCTGTTCCGGCGCGCGGGCGGATTTTCCTGGCGGTGGCGTAGTGGTTTCTCCTAACGCTTCTTTTTCGCTTGCCTGTCGGGGGACACCGTGACGCGGTCTTCCGGGGAACCGCCGCGCCCGCCCTCGACTTCCCCATAATAGCCGTTGCGCGCGAACGCGCGCAAATCCGGACGCGTCAGGCGCACATCCAGTTTATGGAAGCGCTCCTTGTTCAAGGGGACGTTCTGCGGATAGTAAGCCAGTAGATACTGGGTGCGCAGCTCGGTGGTGATGGCGGTGAACGCCTTGTCGAGTTCCGTGCCGACGCTGGGCTGGAAGCAGTGTCCCCCGGTGCCGCTGGCCATGAATTCCAAGGCGTGTTCGCCGCCGATGTTGCGTCCGGCGTCGTTGGTAATGGGCATGACCACGATGGCGTAAATCACCGCGTCGGCCAGTTGCGCCGCTTCCAGCGCCTGCTGGACGCTGACCTTGCTGACCGTATCGCCGCCATCGGTCACCACCACGATCACCTTACGCCCTTCGCGTGCCTCCAGGCGCTGCGCGCCCAGGTACACCGCATCGTACATGGCGGTTCCCGCCTCGCCGTGCATCAGTTTCAGGCGCGCATCGAGCGCTTTCAGGTCGCGCGTCAAGGGCTGCTGTTCGCGGATCTCCCAATTGAAGGTGTAAAGCGCGGCCCGGTCCTCAAGGTTGCCCTCGCCGAGCAGCACGTGAAAGAAACGCGAAGCGGAATCGGCCTCGTATTTCAGTTCCTTGGCGGTCGAGCCGGAGGTATCCACCATCAGCACGACGGAGAGCGGCATCTCCGTCTGGTGTTCGAAGACGGCGACCTGCTGTTTGACGCCGTTGTCGTAAATCTCGAACTCGTCTTTGCCGAGCGTGCCGACAATCTGGCCGGTAAGCGTCTTGACGGTAGTGACCACCCGGACCAGGTTGACGTTGGCGCGGAAGATGGTGGGCTGCTGCGCCAGGAGCGCGCCGGCGCACAGCGCGGCCGCCAGCCAGCACCCGGCCTGCCGGCGACTAGCCCGCCGAGGGGATTTTGTCATCCCACTCTCCTTCCACCCAGACCTCGCCGTCAGAGAAGTGCTCCTTCTTCCAGATGGGGACAACTTTCTTCAGCCGGTCGATGCCCTCGAGCGCGGCCTCGAACGCGGCCCGCCGGTGCGGCGCCGTGACGATCACCACCACGCTGATCTCGCCGATCAGCAGGCGCCCCAGGCGATGCACCATCGCCACCCGCTCCACCTCGTAGGCGGCCGCGATTTCGCGGCCGATCCGGGCCATCATTTTGAGTGCCATGGATTCGTAACACTCGTAATCCAGGCATCTGGTTGCCCGCCCCTTGGTGTGATTGCGGACCGTGCCTTCGAAGGTCACCACGGCGCCCTCCGCGCCGGAGAGGAGGCGCGCGATCACGGCGCGGATCTCGATGGGGCGGCGGGTCAGGGCGAAGTAGTTTCCAGCTTCCTGGATTTCCAGGTCGCCGGTGTCGCACCCGCCGCTCACAGGAGGCAGAAAGGCCACTTCGTCGCCCTCGGCGAGTTTCGCCGAGGGATCGGCAAATTCCTGATTCCGCGCCATCACGATGCTCCGCCTCAGGTCGCCGAGACACGGAAAGCGGGTGGCGTAAGTGCCGAATACGGAGTGCAGGTCGGCCCCCTCCGCGAATTCAGCCTCTTCTCCGGACATCCCCACGATATCCCGCAGCATCCCGAAAAACAGTACTCGCACACGCATGGTTAACCGGTAACCCTCAGTCTAACAGACGCTTCCGGACGGCCATCGGGTTGCGCTGAGTTACAATCGTTCTTCTCCATGACATCGACTCCCGTGACCGAAAACCGCCTCCGCGTCCGCTACGCCGAAACCGACCAGATGGGCGTGGTCTACTACGCCAATTACCTGGTTTGGATGGAAGTGGGGCGCGTGGAACTCTGCAAATCCCGCGGCTTCAACTACCGCGACATGGAAATGGAGGATGGCGTACTTCTGGCGGTTGCCGAATCGCACTGCCAGTACCGCTACCCCGCGCGCTTCGACGACGAAGTGATCGTCAGAACGTGGATTGAGAAAGCCACCACGCGGATGGTCACGTTTGCCTACGAAATGCGCCTCGCCGAAAACGATCGCCGCCTGGCCACGGGCTACACCCGCCACATCTTCGTTTCCCGCGCCATGCGCCCTACCCACCTGCCGGTGAAGTACCACGCACTATTCGGCCTGGGGTGAAGCAACCCTATGCCACTTTTTGCGCTTTGAGATACGGAGCGTAGGCCAGGTCGGAGCCCTTGATGTGCTTTTCCAGCCAGTCCTTGAGGAATTGCAGCACCGGAACCGCCATCGTCGCGTGGCCCGCGCTGAACTCGGCTTGAAATGCCACTACCTGCTTGACCAACGCATCGTGCTCCGCTTTGTGTTTGGCGAAATCCGGATACTTGTGCATCTGCATGAGGCGTTCTTCGTGCGCGAAGTGCATCGCGGTGTACTGCACAAGCTTGTCCAGGATCCGCCCCAGAATCGCCTTTCCCTGGCCGGTGCTCATGGCCGCGTATAACTCGCGGCCGATGGCGAACAGGTTCTGGTGTTGGGCATCGATGCTCGGAATATTTACTGCGTAGTCTTGTTTCCATTCGAACATGATGAACATATCGGCAGTCGGGACCCGATACTTTAGATCTTCCTGTTGCGCCATCTCTTCCCCATGGATACAATCTCTAGTGAGATACACGTGATTACGCCGTCCAACCCCGATGCACAATTCCGTCAAAGGTGAATACGCGCTCCAGGCCATCCTCGACCTGGCCTCGCGGCGCGCCGGTGAACCCATCCGCATCGCCGAGATCGCCCAGCGCCAGAAGATTCCCCAGAAGTTCCTGGAATTAATCCTGGCCAGCCTCAAACAGGGCGGATTCGTGCAATCGCGCCGTGGCGCCGAAGGCGGCTACCTGCTCGCCCGGCCGGCCGAATCCCTCACCGTGGGCGAAGTCCTCCGCTACGTCGAGGGCCCCCAACAGGGCAAAAGCCGCGACCGCCGCAAGGGCGCCGCCACCCCGTTCTCCGACATGTGGGAGCAGGTGGACCAGGCCATCGGCGGCGTGATCGACAAGACCACCTTCGCCGACCTGCTGCGCGCCTGGCAGGAGAAACAGAACCAATACGTCCACAACTGGGAGATCTAAACGTGCGAGTCTACGACGATAATTCGCTCAGCATCGGCCGCACCCCGCTGGTGCGCCTCAACCGGGTAACCGATGGCGGAAAGGCCACGATCCTGGCCAAAATCGAAGGCCGCAACCCCGCCTACAGCGTGAAGTGCCGCATCGGCGCGGCCATGGTGTGGGACGCCGAAAAGCGCGGCTTGCTCCCCGGCCGGGAACTGGTCGAGCCGACCAGCGGCAACACCGGGATCGCCCTCGCCTTCGTAGCCGCCGCCCGCGGCTATGCCATTCACCTCACCATGCCCGAGACCATGTCGATGGAGCGCCGCAAGGTGCTCAAGGCCCTCGGCGCCAACCTGGTCCTCACTCCCGGTTCGGAAGGCATGGCGGGCGCCATCGCCAGAGCCGAGCAAATGGTGGCCGGCGACCCGGAGCGATTGCTGATGCTCCAGCAGTTCAATAACCCCGCTAACCCCGAAGTCCATTTCCGCACCACCGGTCCCGAAATCTGGGAGGATACCGATGGCTCTATCGACGTGCTGGTCTCGGGCATCGGCACCGGTGGGACCATCAGCGGTGTCGCCCGCTACATCAAGAAGGATCGCGGCAAGAAGATCCTCTCCGTCGGCATCGAGCCTCAAAACAGCCCGGTAATCACCCAGCACCTTGCCGGCAAACCGCTCAAGCCCGGGCCGCACAAAATCCAGGGCATCGGCGCCGGATTCATTCCCGGCACCCTGGACCTGGCGGTGGTCGACCAGATGGAGCTGATTACCAACGAGGAAGCCATCGAGATGGCGCGAAGGTTGGCCAAAGAGGAAGGCATTCTCAGCGGTATCTCCTGCGGTGCGGCGGCGGCTGTCGCCGTCCGCTTGGGGAAACTGCCGGAATTCGCCGGCAAGACCATTGTCACCATATTGCCCGATGCCGCTGAGCGATACCTCAGCACCACGCTCTTTGAAGGTATGTTCGACGAATAACCACCCAAGGTGTGTAGCGGGCGCGTTTGGGTGATAGGGGTGAGTGCGCGCCCGCTGTCGTAACGGGGATTTAATAAGAAGACGGCAAATGCGGCGAAAGATGTTACGGCGCGGCGCTGCATTCTTTGTAGTCATTGTCAGGTAGCTCTTTCGAGTCATGCGGAAGCTTGGATCACTCCTCTTGGCGTGCGGCGCACTCTACGCGCAGGACCTGCCCCCCATGGCGGCCCCTCCCGTGCTTCCCCCCGCGCCTGTCGTGCTGCAAAACACCGGCAAGCCGATGGTGGCGCCCTTCCATTGCACCGAGGAAGACATCCGCTCGGCCGGACTGACCTGTTCCGAACAAGACCCCTGCCCCGTCTACCTGGAACTGGCCGCCGTGGAATCCACCGGCATCCGAATCTTCGCCGCCGGAAACATTCACAGCGCCAACGCGACTCTCTACACCATCCTGCTCGCCAGCGAGGATAACGGCCAGACTTGGCGCGAGGTCCACGAGCGCGTCCGCGGGGCCGGCCTGGACCACATCCAGTTCGCCGATGTCGAAACCGGCTGGACCAGCGGCCTCTCCTTCGCCCCGCTCCCCCAGGACCCGTTCCTCCTCATCACCACCGATGGCGGCAAGACTTGGCGTGCCCGTGCGATTTTCGATGAGCAGCGTTTCGGCTCCATTCAGCAGTTCTTTTTCGAGGATAAGAAAAGCGGCTCGCTCGTGATCGATCGCGGTCCGGGCGCCGGCGGCGACCGTTACGAGCTCTTCGAGTCCAACGACGGCGGTGAAACCTGGAACATTCGCGAAACCAACGTCAAGCCGATCCGCATCAAGCGTGCTCCGTTGACGCCCAATGCCGACTGGCGCGTGCGCGCCGACGGCGCCACCAAGAGCTACCACCTGGAGCACCGGCAGGGTCAGAAATGGACTTTGCTGGCCGCGTTTGCCGTGAATCTGGGGGCCTGTAAGCCCGAATGAGTCAGCGATTTCGGCATCGGTCACCTCCGGCTTCGTGGAATCTTCGTTGGTCAACCTGCCGGTTTATCCCGGCGCACCCCGTGATACGGCCCACACGCCGCGCCAATTCAGCCAAGCGGAGCAACACCTCGGAAACTCGGTGCTACACTGATTCTGAATGCCTTACAGCCAGATACTCTTCCAGGTGGAAGACGGCGGCATTGCTCTCGTCACCGTCAACCGGCCGGAGAAGCTCAACGCTCTCTCCGGTGCGCTGATCGCGGAGCTGGGCGACGCCTTCGGCCGGGTGGCGGCGGACGCTCGGGTCCGCGCCGTCGTCCTCACCGGCGCGGGCGAGAAGGCGTTCGTGGCGGGCGCGGATATCGGCGAAGTGGCGGCGCTTTCGCCTTACGAAGCGCGCGCCTTCGCGCTGCGCGGGCAGGCGGTGTTCCGTCAACTGGAGACTTGCGGCAAGCCCTCGGTGGCCGCTGTGAACGGGTTTGCCCTGGGCGGCGGGCTGGAACTGGCGATGGCGTGCACGGTTCGCTTCGCCAGTGAAAATGCCAAACTGGGACAGCCGGAAGTGAAGCTCGGCATAGTCCCCGGATATGGCGGCACGCAGCGCTTGCCTCGCCTGGTGGGGCGCGGGCGCGCTTTGGAACTGCTGCTGGCGGGCGACCCGATTCCGGCGGCGGAAGCCTACCGCATCGGGCTGGTGAATGCCGTAATCCCGCAGGCGGAGCTGCTGGATTACTGCCGCGCGTGGCTGGGCAAGGTGCTGGCCAATGGTCCGCTGGCCCTCGGGCTGGTGCTGGACGCGGTGGATACGGGACTGGAGAGCGGGCTCGCCGAAGGGCTGCGGTTTGAGGCCGCGGCATTCGGCGTCAGCGCCGCCACGGAAGACGCCAGGGAAGGTACGCGCGCGTTTCTGGAGAAGCGGCGCGCGGCGTTTACAGGAAAGTGAGCTATGTCGAAAGTATTTGAAGGCCAGTTATCGGCGGCGGGTCTGCGCTTTGCGATCGTCGTCAGCCGCTTCAACAGTTTCATCACGGAGCGCTTGCTCGGCGGCGCCATGGATGCGCTCAATCGCGCCGGCGCCAGCCCGGAAGCGATCGATGTCATCAAGGTTCCCGGCTCCTGGGAAGTCCCCATGATCGCCGGCGAATTGGCGCGCCAGCACCGCTACGACGCGGTCATCTGTCTGAGCGCCGTGATCCGCGGCGAGACACCCCACTTCGATTACGTGGCCGCGGAAGCGGCCAAGGGGATTGCGCACGTCGCGGCGGAAACCGGGGTCCCGGTGGCGTTCGGGGTGCTGACCACCAACACGCTGGAGCAGGCCATCGATCGCGCCGGCGCCAAGGGCGGCAACAAGGGTTTCGACGCGGCCATGACCGCTATCGAAATGGCCAACCTCCTGCGCACTCTGCGGCAGGCTACGTAGATGGCTTCCCGCCGTCGAGCCCGGCAGCGCGCGCTGCAGATCCTGTTCATCTGGGATGCCCGCAAGCAGCCCGTGGAAGACGCCATCGACGCCTATTACGACGCCCTCTACAGCGAGGAAGAGTTGGAACGCGACCCATTCGTCATGGACTTGGTGCGCGGCACCGTGGAACATCTGGCCGAGATCGACGGCCGCATCACGCGCCACGCCGAGCACTGGCGCATGGAGCGCATGCCGGCGGTGGACCGCAATATCCTGCGCCTGGCGGTGTACGAAATGACCCGTGGCGGCACGCCGGCGCCGGTAACCATCGACGAAGCACTGGAGTTGGCGCGCAAGTTCTCCGGCGAGGAATCGGTGCAGTTCGTCAACGGCGTTCTGGATGCCGTGCGCCGCGAGATGACGTAGCCAAAAGCCCGCTTGGCGCGTCTAGTGGAACAGGTACGTTATACTTCGATTAAGAGGATTCCGCATGGCCCGTAGAAGGCGCTCGCTGTTTGTTCTGCCGGTGATCGTGTTTGCCTGCTCCATTGTGGGCGGCATTTATGGGCCGAAGCTGGAAATGGTCTCCGCCGCCGCGCCGTCGGAGGATCTCGACGAAGACGTACGCAATTTCAGCAAAGCGCTTTCCCTGGTGGAAGCCAACTTCGCCGACCCGGTCAGCGCCGATAAGACCGTCTACAAAGGCGCCATCCCGGGGATGCTGCGCACCCTCGACCCGCACTCCAGCTTCTTCGATGCGCGCGAATACCAGTTGATGCGCGAAGAGCAGAAGGGGCACTATTACGGTGTCGGCATGCAGGTGGGTCCGCAGGCCAACGGCAAGACGGCGGTCAAGGTGCCATTCCCCGGTTCCCCGGCGTACAAGGTGGGCATCCGGCCGGGCGACATCCTGATCTCAGTGAACGACAAATCCACCGAGGGCCTGAATACCACGGAAATCGCCGACATGCTGAAGGGGCCGCGCGGCACGCCGGTGAAAATCGTGATTTCCCGCGAAGGCACGCCGGACTACATGACCTTCACCGTGATCCGCGACGAAATCAGCCGCAAGAGCGTGCAGGATGCCTTCTGGATCAAGCCGGGGTACGCCTATCTCAAGATCCTCAGTTTCGGCGAATTCACCGCTAAGGAGATGGACGACAACCTGAAGCGGTTGGGCGAGAACAACATCAAGGGGCTGGTGCTGGATTTGCGCGAGAACCCCGGCGGCCTGCTCAACCAGGGTGTCGCGGTGGCCGACCATTTCCTGCCGAAAAACGCGCTGATCGTGTCGCATCGCGGGCGGTCCGCTCCGGAAAAGGCCTTCGTGGCGGAGCACGGCAACCACGGGCGCGAATATCCCATGGTGGTGCTGGTGAATCGCTATTCGGCGTCGGCGGCCGAGATTGTCTCGGGTGCATTGCAGGATCATGACCGCGCCCTGATCCTGGGAGAGACCACCTTCGGCAAGGGACTCGTGCAGACGGTTTACCCGCTGAGCGACAACACCGGCCTGGCCTTGACCTGGGCGCATTTTTATACGCCGAGCGGGCGCTTGATCCAGCGCGATTACGCCGGAAAAAGCTTCTACGATTACTACTTCCACCGCGACGAGAATGCGCGCAATCCGGTGGATGTGAAGATGACCGAGGGCGGGCGCACGGTGTACGGCGGCGGCGGCATCACGCCGGACGAGAAATACGAGACGGCCAAGCTGGACCGGTTGCAGGTGGAGCTGTTCCGCAGCGGGCTGTTCAACTTCACGCGGTCCTACTTCGGGACGCACCCGGCCAGCCTGCCCAAGGGCTGGATGCCCGACAACCAAATGCTGTTCGAGCTGAAGGGCTACCTGAGGAGCCACGGCACGGTGTTCACGGATGCCGAGTTCGCCAAGGACCATGACTGGACCCGACGCTATCTGGCCAAGGAAATGTACACCACGGCGTTCAACGTGGATGAGAGCGATGCCATGTTCTCGCGCACGGACCCCGAAGTGGAAAAGGCCGTCGACATGATGCCGAAGGCTTCGGCGCTGCTGGAGAGCGCCCGCAAGATCATCGTGCAGCGCATGAATGGGCAGCGGTAGGGTGGGGCAGCGGACCCGGCATTGGCGTTAAGTCAAGCGGGCGGGTGGACCGATTCCTGGAGGGTTTCGTAACGGCGATCGGCCTTCCTAAACCCTGCGGCGTCAGGGCTGGCGTCGCGTGCGGACCTCCGGCGACCATCGCGTGTTCCAAAACCCCGATGGCCGCATTACTGTTGTGTCCGGGAAGCTCGGAGACGACGTCAGGCCCGGTACGTATCGAGCCGTACTGCGGCAAACTGGTATCAAGGAGCCCGATAGATGATACGAAAATACTCGCTGATTAAGGGGATGATGCGGGTTATAGCGGATACGTGCCAGAACTCGCGACCATCGTCGTCACGGGTAAGTCCGTCGAAGATCTGATCGCCTCAGCCAGGGAAGCGGTCCGCCTCTATTGGGAAGCCCTGCAAACTGATCGGTCCCCCGGCTCGACCGTTCGCGAAATCGAGGTCGAATTGCCGGCGTAATTCGGCGGTTACGTGCGGAAGCTGGGGCTTCCGCGGGTCGCGCGTTACCCGCCCAGGTGGATTCCGGAAAAGCCGTTACTAAACGCTGCGCGACGAGGGAGGATCTATCGCCCAGAACGCCGGTTTCGAAACCATGTAGGGCAAAAGTCCGCGATGGCGACTACACAGGCTGATGTCTCAACCCTCACGGTGTGCGGCGCACGTCTATTCGTACCGCAATGCTTCCATCGGAGACACGCGAGCGGCCCGGCGTGCCGGCGTATACGCGGCAAGCAGAGCGAGTGTTACCATCACTGCTGCGCCAAAGACGATCGGGACTACGCTCTGCACGGGGAGGCCTGGGATCAGGCTCGCGACGAAGCGTTTGCCCCAGTACGCGAGCAGCGCGCCAATCACCAGGCCGGCGGAGCTCATTCCGAACGCCTCTCGCAGCACCATTCGGGTGATATCCGTGCGCGTCGCGCCGAGCGCCACGCGGATGCCGATCTCGTTGATGCGCCGCGCCACGGTATAGGCCAGCAGCCCGTACAGGCCAAGGGCTGCGAGCACCGCGCCGAGCGCGCTGAACAACCCGGACAACATGGCGCTGAGGCGTTCGGGAACGATAGCGCCATCCACCTGGCCGGCCAGCGTCCTCACCTTCTCGACGGCCACGGTCTTTAACAACCCCCGCACCACGCGGTGCACGTCACCCGCCACTGCCTCCGGTTCCACCGAGGTCCTGAGCGCAAATTGGGAAGAGTTGCGGCCCATCTGGAAACTGTTGAAGTAGACGAAGCGCGACGCCGGCTCACGCAGATCCCCGGACTTCGCGTCGCCCACAACCCCCACGATCTCGAATGGCTGGCTGTCGCCGTCGAAGACGATGTGTCTTCCGATTGCGTTGCCATGGCCGAAAAAGTAACGGACCAGCGTTTGATTGACGATGGCCACGCGCGAGCGGCCTTGGTCCTGAAAGCTGAAATCGCGCCCCATCAGCAGGGGAATTCCGAAGGTCGCAAAGTACCGCGGCGCGACCCAGTTTTCCGAGAGGAAGCGGCGTTCGCCGGGCTTGGCCTGATAGCCCTCCACGGTCGCCGGGCGCATCGCTCCCACGCCGGCCATCGGAAAGTACCCGCACAGGGTGGCGGAACGCACGCCTGGAATGGCTTCCAAACGTTCCAGCAGTTCTTGGTAGGCGCGGGACAATCGCTCGCCGTCATAGCCGCTGCCTGCCGCGTTGAGATCCACCAGCAGAACATGGTCGCGTTGGAAGCCCAGGTCGAGGCGTTCCAGTTGTGACAGGTGGCGGACGAACAAGCTGGCGGCGCTCAGCAGCGCAACCGAAAGCGCCACCTGCGCCACCACCAGGCTCTTGCCAAAAAGCCGGCGTACGCGCGTTTCGCCGGCCCTCGCCGATTCGCGAAGGAAAAACATGGGAGCGGAGCGGAACGTCTGCCAGGCGGGCGCCAGTCCGAACAGGATGCCGGTGAGGAGGGCGATTCCGGCGGTGAAGAGCAGCACCACCAAATCGGGACGCGCCTGGAGTTCGACGCGCTGCCGTCCGCTCCCCATAATCCGCACCAGCAGGCCCGTGCCCCAATTCGCCAGCAGGATGCCGAGCAGTGCACCCGACGCGGAAAGCAGCACGGACTCCGTGAGTTCCTGCCGCAGGAGGCGAAGCCGGCCGGCGCCCAGCGCTACGCGCACGGCCATTTCCCGCCGGCGGGCCGTTCCACGCGCCAGGAGCAGGCTGGCAACATTGGCGCAGGCGATCAGCAACAGCAGCGCCACCACGGCCATCAGCACCAGCGCCGGCTTGCCAAACTGATCGCGCAAGTGCGAAAGACCCGCCCCCGCCGGCTGCACCTCCATTTTCCATTCGCGAACGGTGCGATCGTCATTGGCTTTGAATTCCCGCTCCAGGGTCCACTGCCACAGGACGCTCATCTCGGCGCGTGCCTGCCCGATGGAGACACCCGGCTTCAGACGCGCCGCCAATTTCAGCCAGTACTGCGCGGTGGTCGCGTTGCCCGGTTGGCTTGCCGTCAACGGCAACCAGATGTCTTGAGGGTTCGCCGGTTCCAGGCCAGCGAAGCCTCTGGGGGCGACGCCGACAATGGTCAGCGGTTGGTTGCCATTGCTGACTTGCCTTCCAACGATCGCCCGGTCGGAGTGGAATCGGTTCCGCCAGTAGGACCAACTCACCACCGCGATGCTGGCCGGCGAGCCCGGGCTGCCGTCTTCCGGACCAATGAGACGGCCCAGCACGGGATTGACGCCCAGCGTCGAAAAGTAATTTGTGGACACGAATCCGCCGCGCACGATCTCCGGTTCGAGTCCGGCGCCACGTATGGTGAAAGGTGTGTCGGACGCCGCAATCAGGCCCGAGAACACATGATTATTCTCGCGGTAATGCTGGTAGTTCCGCCAGTCGAAGGCGTTGAAATGGTCCTGTCCCGGGGCCTTGAAGAGCAGTTCCAGCAATCGGCCCGGATCGTGGACGGGCAGCGTGCGCAGCATCAGGGCATTGATTAGGCTGAAGATGGCCGTGTTGGCGCCGATGCCGAGGGCCATCGAGAGGACCGCAACGGCCGTGAATCCAGGGCTGCGGCGCATTCCGCGCAGGGCGTAGCGGATGTCCTGCCAGAGCGTTGCCAGGGCGCTCCATCCCCACATTTCGCGGGTGATCTCCTGGATGAGCGTGCGGTTGCCGAACTCGCGGCGGGCGGCCAGTGCGGCGGCCTGCGGATCTTCCCCTAGTTCGATGCGGTCGTGCGTAGCCATGGCCAGGTGGGCTTGAATCTCCTCGTCCAACTCCTGGTCGCTCCGCTTGCGGTGAAATAGTCGTTCCAGACCCAGGCTCATAAATCGCCCCCTTCTTCACTCGGATTCATCAGGCGGACAATCGCGGCGCTCAATTGTTTCCACCGGCTATGCTCGCTGATGAGCTGCTTCTTGCCGGCTTGGGTGAGCTGGTAATATTTGGCGCGCTGGCGGTGCTCCGAAGATGCCCATTCGGATTTGATCCAGCCCTGCTTTTCGAGCCTGTGTAATGCCGGGTACAAGGACCCGGTTTCCGCCTGCAAGACCTCGCCGGAGCCTGAGCGGATCGCCTGGCCGATGCCGTAGCCGTGCTGCGGCCCGCGGCGCAGCGTCTGAAGAATTAGCATGTCGAGCGTGCCCTGGAGCAGCTCGATCCCACTCTTATAGCCTTCCCGTTTTCGCATGGCAGTAGGTATTCTACCTCCACAGGCAGTAGTTTGTCTACAGGGTGGCTCAAGGCCGGATCGGTCCGCGTTCCTAAGCCGATCCCGCGCGCTCATGCAACACTCCGGTACTCACTTGGCCGATAGCGCCTTTACTGATATTTGCTGGGCAGACCGAGATAGATCCTCGCTGACGCCGCAGCGTTTACAGATCCAAGCTGACGGTTTGTCGCCGACTCGCGGAGGTGCCTGTAACCCGGTACCTGGCCGCTGATCACCCGCGAGTATCCGCCAAGCATCTCCGATTCCGGGCGAGTGTAGCCTATCGCACCGGCAATTTAGCGGCGCTGTCGCGCCGGCGGCGGACCCGAAGGGTACCCCGCCCGCCCACTAGCCTCTTTCCTACTTGCGAGTATTCGCCAGGTGATAACGTAGAAAGCCTATGAGGCGTTATTTCCTGTCATTCGCGTTGTTCCTGGGCGCGGGGTTCGCGCAGACACCCGCCATGCCGAAAGCCGACCTGTTGTGGCCGGGCGGCGCGCCGGGCGCGCTGGGCACGGAGGAGATCGACAAGCCGTCGCTGGCGCCGTACCCGGTGCCGGCGGGGCGCGGCACCGGCACGGCCGTGATCGTCTGCCCCGGCGGCGGGTATAGCGGCCTTTCTATGGATAAGGAAGGCGACCAGATTGCCCGGTGGCTGAACTCGCTCGGCGTATCGGCATTCGTGCTCAAGTACCGGCTGGGGCCGAAATACCACCACCCGGTGGAACTCGGCGACGCGCAGCGCGCCATCCGCACGGTGCGCTCCAAGGCGACGGAGTACCGCCTGCTGCCCGACCGCATTGGCATCATGGGCTTCTCGGCCGGCGGCCATTTGGCCTCCACCGCCGGGACGCATTTCGATGCCGGGGACGCCGCCGCCAGCGACCCCATCGACCACTTGAGCAGCCGTCCGGATTTTCTAGTGCTGTGCTATCCGGTGATTTCCTTCGGCGAGTTCGCGCACCAGGGCTCGAAGCGCAATCTGCTGGGCGAGAATCCCGACCCCAAACTAGTGGCCAGCCTGTCGAACGAAACCCAGGTGACGGCGCAGACCCCGCCTACGTTTTTGTTCCACACCAATGCCGATAACGGGGTGCCGGTGGAGAACAGCGTGCTGTTCTACATGGCGCTGCGCAAGGCGGGCGTGCCGGCGGAGCTGCACATCTACGAACGGGGTCCGCATGGCGTGGGCCTGGCCCAGACGGACGAAGCACTCTCCAGTTGGCCGGGCCGCCTGGCGGACTGGCTGCGCGTGCACGGGTTGCTCAACTCGGCGGCCAAGTAGGCGCCTGCGCGGCGCCCTACTGGAACGCCACGTTGTTCCTTAGCTCACCCACCGCGTAGTATCCCAGCCCGCTATCCAGCGAGGGAGGCGCGCTGGTGGTGAAGTTGACGAACTGGCTGGCCGTGGGCACGGTCACGAATACCAGGGCCGAGAGGGCGTTCCCCGGATTGCTCGCCGGCGTCGCCGGCAGGTTGGCCAGGAAGTTGGACGGTACCGTGAAGGTCCCTGGCGCCATGTCGGAGAGACACGCAAACCCGCCCGATACATTCGTAGCCGGATTGCTGGAGTAGCCGATGATCGCCACTGCCTGGGTCGACGCCGTGCCCCCGCTCCACTGCACCGTCAACCCTTTCGTCCGGTCCACCGCCGTGATGGAATCGCGGTTCGTCCAGGTCGCCCCGGCCGGTATCTGCATGGTGTATTGGAAGGGACCCACGTCCTTTCCCCCGGGCCCGGAAACCGTATAGCTCCCCGGATCCAGGAAAGGCGTGCTGGGCCCCAGGCCGAGCGCCGTCCATCCGCCTCCCGTGCCGAGCACCCCCATATACGGGCTCACCTGCGCGCTCGAATCCGAATAAGACACGCCCTGCAGCCCGTTCGGACCCTGCACGCTGATCGCCGGCCCCGCGTCCAACGGCGTCGCCCCGTTGGCCGCGCCCGGCAATTGTCCGCCCAACAGACCGTTCAAGCTGCCGATATTGTTGTAGTACGTGCATGTGTTGATCGGCGGCAGGGAAGCGTACAACGAGAACCCAAGGTCGCCGACTCCGGTCGATTGGTTGAACGACCCCATGGCGATATCCACCGTTCCGTTGCCGATCTTGAGCGCGTTGGTCGGATCCGTGTACGACAGGCGCGCCAGTCCAATGCTGGCGTTCTTGCCGCCCGTGCGCGACGTGGCGCTGAAAGGACTGGAGTCCGAACAGGGCTGGCGGTTGTTGTTGATGGCCATCGTCACCGTGTTGCTGGCATTGCCGTTCACTACCACCTGCAACGGCACGTAGCAGCCCAGCGGCACGTTGGAGGGAAGCTGAAAGTCGATCTGGTCCACACCCGCCAGTCCCGGCGCGCGCCCCGCATAGGCCGGTGTGATGGTCAGATTCCCCAACAATACCTGCACCGAGGCCGGCAGCGAGCCCGCCGGCGCCGGTTGCGTATCGGAAGCGCCCGCCGGCAGCGGCCCCAGCCCCGTGCCCCACAGAATCACGGTGTCTCCCGGCGCCGCCGTCAGGTCCGTCATGTTGAGCGGCACTTGTGTAGCCGAAACATAATTCTGCACGATTCCCGGCCCCCGCCCGCCGGACACCGTGAATGCCCCGAAGTTCGCCGGCACCACCTGCACCGCCGCCGGCGCGCTGGTGAGGTTGTTATAGCTCACCGTCACCTGCACCGATCCGGCCGGGGTGTTGGACGGCATCACCGCGTTGATCTGGTATTGCGCCACAAACACCGGGATGGCATTCACCGACGTCGCTCCCTGCGTCACCTTCACGCTCACGCCGCCCAGGGTCGCGCCCAGCGGAAAACTGGTGGCGCTGAGCCCCGGATTGGCTGGTCCCAGCCCGTTGCCGAAGATCGAAAAGAAGGATCCTTGCGCGATGGAACCCGCCGGCAGATTGGCGGAGATAAAGCTGGCCGCGTTGACAATGCCGTTCGGGGTCACGATCGGCGGCGGCGCGGTGTTGGCCGCCCCCGCGGCCTGGCTCATCGTGTAGGTCAGGGTGGTGGCCGGGTTTTTGCCATTCAAGGTCAGCGCCAGGCTACGCACCGAGGTCGTGTTGTTGGGGTCCACCGTGTAACTCACGGAGCCCGAGCTCATGGCGTTCAGCGCCGAAGTCACGTGAATCCACTGCGAGTTGGCGTCCGATGGCAGGGTGATCGACCAGGTGCAGGCCGGCCCGGCCGCCGTTACTTGAAAACTTCCGCTGGCGCCGCCCGCGGCCAGTGTGCCGCTAGTGGCCGGGCTCAACGCGTACGTGCACGGAGCCGCGTCCTGCTGCACCGTGTAGCTCTGGTTGGCCACCGTCAGCGTAGTGGTGCGCCTGGCGGCCGTGGTATTGGAATCCACGCTGTAACTCACCGTACCGCTGGAGTTGGATCCGGTCCCGGCCACGTGTACCCAACTCACCGAGGGGGTCGCTACCTTCCAAGCCGCACAACTCGTTCCCGCCACCGTTACCGCCACGCTCCCCACGCCGCCTACTCCCGAAATCAGCGGGCTGGTGGTGGCGCTCAACGTATAGGTGCAGCTTGCGGAGGCATCTTGCGACACCGTCACCGAAACCCCGGCCACGGTGACGGTAGTGTTGCGGGCCGCGCCCGTGTTGGCCGTAATCGCATAGCCCACCCCGCCCGCGCCGCTGCCGGACGTGGGACTCAGGGTAATCCAGGTCACTCCCGAAGGCACGCTGGCCGTCCAGGCGCACCCGCTGTTGGTGGAGATCAGCAGCGTGGAACTCGTCGCCGCCGCCGTCGCGTGGATACTCGTCGGGTTCACGCTGTAAGAGCAACCGCTGGTGGCGCCGCCCGCCGCCTGGGCCACGGTAAACGTTTGCCCGCCGATCGTCAACGTGCCGGTGCGCGCCGCACCCGTGTTGACGCCCACACTGTAAGTCACGGTGCCGTTGCCGGAGCCGCTGGCGCCCGCCGTGACGCTGATCCAACTCGCGTTGCTCGCCGCCGTCCAGGTGCAGCCGGTGCCCGCCGTAACCGTTACGGTTCCGGTGGCCGCCGCGGCCCCGGGCGAGGCGCTGCCTGGAGAAAGCGAATAGGTGCAAAAACTTTGCACCGTATTCGCAAATGTCCAATTCACGATATCGTGATTCTCCCAGCCCCCGCCGGTGCCGGACGTAAAGCCGACGTAGGCGGTGTTCTGGCCGAGCAGCGATGCCAGATTGATGGCATAACTGTTGATCGCGCTGAAACTCGACGCCTCCGCGGGGTCCGTGAGGATCACGGTCAGGAGCGAACCGTCATAGCTGATATTGGCCGTCCACAGGTCGCCATTCGACATGCAACCGGCCACCGTATTGGAATTCTGGGCTGGGTTGCCGCTCGTAAAACCGCAGGACGCGTCGCCGTATACGTTGGTAAGGTCGGTATTCGTCAGAACGCCATTCGTGTCGATGGACACATGATTGCTACTGTTGCCGTCGTTGTTGCCGAGGCCGTACCCGGCATTGTTAAAGGTGTCGAACTCGATAGCGACGCTCTTGCCACCGACGCCCTGGTAGCCCATACCAACACCGAGACCCCCCAAACCGGTGGTACTCGTCCCCACCACGAAAGTAATTCCGTCGGCCGGATCCTGGCCGCCCTGATTGGTAAAGCGGAACTGGAAACGGGTGCTGAAAGTGGCATTGTTTCCGAGCGTAACCGGCGTGGTGCTGTATGCGGCGCCACTCTGGCTGCTGGTTGCGGGAGTTAACCGGAGCACGGTCCCGTCGGCGGTCGCGGTTGTGGCCGCGCTGCCGATCAGCGAAAGTCCAGCCGTGCTCGCAAACCCGTTATAGGTAAACAGGGCGCCTGAGGTCGCGCCCGAAGGAGCCGAGGTCAGCCGCACGTTGTCGAAATTGCCCTGCGGAGCGGTCGTCCCCAGTACGATTTTCAGGGCTTGTCCGGCGAGGGCATCCGACGCGCTCGATTGGTAGGTTCCCGTCCATGTCGCCCAACCTCCCAGAGGGGGCTGCGTACCGGTGGCCGAGGCGATCAGGGTGCTGCCGGCAAAAAGCTGCGCGGTGGGAGGCGGTGAAGGATAAAGGTTGTCCATGCGCCGGCCCACGTCCACCTGCAGCGTGCAAACCGTGGACACCTTGAGGGTCGTGCTCAGTATCTGCGAGATGCTGCCGCTGTTCACCTGTACGGCCGTCTGCCCTTCGCCGGCGGGCATGGGGACGGTGAAGTAGTTGGGACCTGGCTGAAAAAGTCCCGTTTGCGCACCGCTGGAGGGGGTCCACCCCGGTATGTTGTTATCCAGGGTATCGCGGCAGCCGGGACCTCCACTGCCGGGACCTCCGTTGCCCGAGCAGTCGATCCAGTTCGGGCTGGACGGAAGCGTCTCGAAACCAGGGTTGGTAATCGTGATCGATGTAGTTTGCGCCCAGCCGATGCCTGCGGCGGCGAGTAGCAGAATAACTGCACACAATAAGCACGGAACGCGGGTTCGACCCATGAATGGCTCTCCTAGAGCGAACTTTAGCCCGGCACACCCGCGGGAACCAGTGTGTCACTGTGACAAATCGGGTTTCCCGCCTGTTCTTGTAACCTTGCCTTGCTGGCCGTAGCGTCTTATACTCGCTGTATAAACGTGGGGATCGCGCTATCTACTGGCGAAGTCTCCGCCGAGGCCATTGGCGAAGCGGTCGCGCGCCTGCTCGCGAGCGAGGAGTTCGGCAAATCCAAGCGGTTGCGTCGCTTTCTACAGTACATCGTTGAGAAAACCCTCGCGCAAGAACTCAACGCTGTAAAAGAGTACGACATCGCCCTCGCGGTGTTCGATTGCCAACCCGCCTTCGATCCCGCCACCGACACCATCGTGCGCGTGGCGGCGCGGAGGCTGCGTAACGCGCTGGCCGCCTACTACCGCGGCGCAGGGCAGCTCGATCCGGTGGTCATCGAGATCCCCAAGGGCGGCTACGTACCGCTCGTTCGGCACCGCCAAGACGAACGCCCGGGCGCGGCTTCCCTGCGGTCTGGCCCGTTTTCCACCAGGCGTATCTGGCTTTGGTCCGCCGGAATGGCGTTCGCGGCCGCGCTCCTTGGACTCATTCTCTGGCGGGCCGCCATCGCGTCGGGCTATGGCGTTCCCAAGGCGTGGGGGCTGTACGGCAGCACGCTGCGGGTTGTGGACGTCCACAACCGCATCTGCTGGGAAAAGTATTTTGGCTCCTTTGATCCGAGTTTTCCCCCGCTGGTGATCGACAAGGCGCTCATCGCCGATCTCGATGGCGACGGGCGTCAGGAAGTGCTCTTCAATTATTTGCCTGCGAATGCGGGCCTGACGGGCGGATTGCTTTTCTGTTACGAGCCCAACGGCGCCCTGCGATGGCAGTTTCACTACGGCGCTGCCAAGACTTTCGGGTCCCGAAGCTTCGACGCCACCTACCGGGGCCGGCTGATCCGTCCGGTGAAGGTCGGGGGCAAGCCGCTGCTTCTCACCGTGGCCAACCACTACCTCTGGTATCCCTCGCAAGTGGTTCTGCTCGATCCCCGAACGGGGCGCGTCCTGGAGGAGTATTGGCATCCGGGGTTCATCTCTGACTGTGTGCTGCACGATATCGACGGGGATGGAGAAGAGGAAGCCGTGTTTTCGGCTATCAACAATCCCGGAGACGGGCTGGGGCATGCGGCGGTGGGGGTGCTGGCGCTGCCTTTCTCGAAAGTGCCGCGGCGAATTGCCGCTCCCGGCGATCCCCTCGCCCCGGTGACCGGCGGCGGAGAACTGGAGTATGCGCTGCTCCCGCTTCCCGACGTGAACAGGGTCGTTGGCCTGCTGCCTATTCCAGCCAATCTCAAGATCGACCACGGCCGCATCACGGTGGAAATGCCGCTGCCGGAGCAGGGAGGCATCGTCTATGGCCTGGATTTCAACCTGAAGGTGCTGGAGTACCGATTTTCGGACAATTTCGTGGCCCTGCACCAGCGGATGGCCGTGCAGCACCTGTTGGATCATTCGCTGACCGCCGAAGAGACCGAGTCTCTCGGGAAGGTGGTCCGCTTCCCCGCGGCGCCGGACGGGAACAATCCCCAATTGCAGCGGTTCTGGAAGTGATCGGCAGGCGCTCGAAGTCCTATTCCGGCTTGCGTAGCGCGTCGCGCCACCGGTACAAGTCCGTCAGCAGCTCGTCGACCAGGTTGGCGTGCACGCGGCGCAGATTGCGCGTCTCGCCCGGGTCGTCGTCGAGGTTCGAAAGCCAAACGGAGTCCTCTCCTTCGAGCGGCTTGTCGCCGTTGGCGCGCCGGTCGTAAAGGCGGCCATTCACCACCAGCTTCCAGGGGCCGCGCCGCGTGGCGAGTTGGCCGCCCTGCGACCAGTAGAGGGATTTGTGCGGCGAAGGCGCGCCATCCACGAGGGTGTCGAGAATGTCGGACCCATCCACGCGCGGCGGCACGGCGGCGCCCGTCGCCCGGCAGATGGTCGGCAGGATGTCCATGGACATCGCCAACTGGTCCGTCCACGCGCCCCGCCGGATGCGGGCCGGCCAGGAAACAAAGCTCGGCACGTGCATCCCGCCGTCGAAGACGCTGAACTTGAATCCTCTGAAGACGCCGTTGTCGCCGGCGGTGGCGAAATTCCCATCCAGGCCCGCGCGCTTTTCCACCGTCGCTCCGTTGTCTCCGAGGAAAAACATCAGCGTGTTCTCGGCCACGCCCGCCGTCTCCAGCGCGCGCTGGATCCGGCCGATGCCGTCGTCGACGGCCGCGATCATGGCGGCGTAGGTCTGGCGCTCCTTCGCAAGGCCGGGAAACCGCGCCTTGTACTTTTCCGGAGCATGCATCGGATAGTGCGGCGCGTTGTAGGCGATGTACGCGAAGAAAGGGTTGCCGCGGTTGCGCGAGATATAGTCAACCGCTTCGTCTGAGATGCGATCCGTCAGATATTGGCCGTCCTCAAAGATCTCCGTTCGATTGCGCCAAAGGTCGTGATAGTTATCGCCCCAATAATAGCGGTGAGAGTAATAGTCGACGCAGCCGCTGTGAAAGCCGTAGAAAGAGTCGAAACCGTGCCCGGTGGGTGCGGTCTCATTGGTGTTGCCTAGATGCCACTGGCCAAAGCAGGCGGTCCGGTAGGCAGTGCTCTTGACCACGGAAGCGATGGTTGGGATATCGTGCGCCAGCGCGGGTCCGTTGTCCGCAACGCCTGCCGAGGCGGGAAAGCGGCCGGAGAGGATCGCCGATCGCGCCGGCGCGCAGACCGGCGCGTTGGAGTACCAATTGCGAAATTTAAGACCGCGTTGCGCGAGGGAATCGATGTGGGGAGTTTTCAGATCGGCGGCGCCGAGGTAGCCGAGATCGTGGCAGCCGAGATCGTCGAGCACCACAACCAGGACATTCGGCCGGTCCGGGTCGGCTGCGGCCCTCACCAGCGGCGAGGCCAGGCTGCCGGCGATAAAGTTACGGCGGGTTGTGTTCATGGCAGCTCGCAGCGCCGCTGTCCGTAAGTGGTTGAAGAGATGGAGCGGGAGACCGGGATCGAACCGGCGACCAACAGCTTGGAAGGCTGAGACTCTACCACTGAGTTACTCCCGCTTGGTCCTTCCCATTCTACCAAGGCTTGCCGCCGCGCGCGCAATGCCCTTACAGTATGGATTGCACGAAATGAGCATCGCCGCGAGCGTTCTGGATGCCCTGCGCGCGGAATCCGCGCTGCACGGCGGGGCGCGCATCACGCGCGCCGGGTTGCGCATCGGCGAACTCTCAGGCGTGGCGGTGGAAAGCCTGCGCTTCTGCCTGGAAATGCTGGTGGCCGATACCGATCTGGCCCCGCTGGGCTTCGAAATCGAATTGGCTCCGTGGACGCGCCGGTGCCGGGCCTGCGCCACGGTGTTCCGCGTGAGCGACGCCCGGCCGGAGTGCACGGCCTGCGGAAGCGGCGACACCGAGCCCGCGGGAGGCGATCTAATGGAGTTATCCTTTCTGGAATTGGAGGAGCCCTGATGCGCGTGCCGTTGGAACGTAAGGTTTTGAATGAAAACGACCGGATCGCCGCCACGCTGCGCGAGCGCTTTCGGCGCAACGGCACCTTTTGCCTCAACCTGATCAGTTCGCCGGGGTCCGGTAAGACATCGCTGCTGGAGCGCACGCTGGGCGGCTTCGACGCCGCGCGCCGCGTGGCCGTTCTCACGGGCGACATACAGACCGACAACGACGCGCGCCGGCTGGCCCGCTTCGGCTTCCCGGTGCGGCAGATCACCACCGGGGGCGCCTGCCACCTGGACGCGGGTATGGTGGAACGCCACCTCGCCGGTTGGGCGGCCGACGACCTGGAGATCCTTTTTCTGGAAAACGTGGGCAACCTGGTTTGCCCTACCAGCTACGATCTGGGCGAGGAGGCGCGCGCGGTGGTGCTCAGCGTCACCGAAGGCGAGGACAAGCCGCTCAAGTATCCGGCCACGTTCCACCACGCCGACCTGATGGTGCTCAACAAAATCGATCTGTTGCCTTACGTTCCGTTTTCCATGGAACTGGTGAGGGAGAATGCGCGACGGGTGCAGCCGGAGATCGAAATCCTCGAGGTTTCCTGCACTTCGGGCGCCGGCCTCGGGCAGTGGAACGATTGGATTCAACGCCACTTATGACCGATTATCCCGTGATCAACGGCCTGATTTTCTGCGGCCTCGGCATCATCGTATTCGTCATCGCCTTCTCGCTGGTGGTCAAACTGGCGCCGCTGGACCTTTGGAAACAGATCGGCGAGGAGCGCAATATCGCCGCCGCCATCCTGGCTGGAGCGGTGGCGCTGGGGATCTGCTGGATCGTTGCCGCCACCCTGCACTGATTTCGGTAACCAGCGCCGGGGCGCGCGCGTTTACACTGTATATAGATATGAAGATTCGGGGTTGTTCACTCGTAGTGTGCCTGGGCCTGCTCTCTCTCTCCGCGGCCCGCGGCCAGCAGTACACCATCAACACCATCGCCGGCACCGCCGGCACGGCCGGGTTCGTGGGCGATGGTGGCGCCCCGTTGTCGGCGGAGTTCAGCTCTCCAGGCGCCGTGGCCCTGGATTCCAGCGGCAACCTCTATATCGCCGACACGGTCAATCACTGTATCCGGAAGATCTCCGGCAACATCATCACCACCATCGCCGGCACCGGCGGAACGGCCGGGTCTACCGGCGATGGGGCAGCGGCGACCTCCGCTTATTTAAGTTCTCCGAGCGCTCTGGCGTTCGATTCCTCCGGCAACCTCTACATCGCCGATACGGGGAATAACGTGATCCGCAAAATCAGCGGCACCACGATTAGTACCGTCGTCGGCATCCAGGGGCAGGGTGGCGCTTACGGCGGCGATTTGGGACCGGCCACATCGGCGAATCTCAACCAACCGACCGATATCGTTTTCGATTCGGCGGGCAACTACTATATCTCGGACAATGCCAACGCGCGGATCCGCAGGGTGGATACCTCGGGCAACATCACCACCTACGTGGGCGCCACCGGCGGCACCAACGGCACCAGCGGTAAATTAAACGCTCCCAACGGGCTGGGGTTCGATGCCGGCGGCGCGCTCTATATCGCCGACTCCGGCAACAACCGTTTGGCCAAATACATCCCGCCGTCGACCTTCACCAATTTCGCCGGCAACGAATCTCCGGGCTTCGGCGGCGATGGCGGTCTGGCGAGCAACGCTCAATTGAGTAAGCCGGTGGGCCTCACGTTCGACGCGGCCGGGAGCATATACTTCACCGACACGAACAACAGCCGGATCCGCAAGATCACCCCGGACGGCATCATCACCACCATCGCCGGCAGCCGCTTTACGGGCTACAGCGGCGATGGCGGGCCCGCGACCTCCGCCGCGTTGAGCTTCCCGCGATGCATTGCCATCAGTCCCAACGGCACGATCTACATCGCCGACACCGGCAATCACGTGATTCGCACGCTGACCCCGACTTATCCGGCGATCGCTCCCAACGGCGTGGCGAATGCGGCGAGTTTCGCGACCCGCATTTCGCCCGGCGCGCTGGCCACCGTCTTCGGCAGCGGATTCGGCTCTTCGACCTTTACGGCCGACTCCGGTTTCGCGTGGCCTACGATCGCCAACCAGGTCAGCGTGAAAGTGAACGGGGTAGCGGCGCCTCTGTACTATGTTTCGCCGGGGCAGATCAACTTCCAGGTGCCGTGGGCCACACCGGCGACGGGCACCGTGAACGTCGCGGTCGTAGTCAACGGCGGCAGCAGCAATACCGTCGCGGTGCCCGTTGGGACCGCGGCGCCGGGCCTGTTCTACCTGCCGAGCGGCGCCGCCATCGTGCAAAATACGCCGAGTTACACGCTCAACGACCCAACCAACCCGGCGCCCGCCGGCAGCACCATCGTCGCCTACCTGACGGGTTCCGGCCCGGTGTCCCCGGCAGCCAAGGACGGCACTCCCGCAAGCAGCACCTCGCTGACCTATTTGACCGCCGCATACTCGGCGACGATCGGTTCCACGCCGGCGACCGTCTCCTTCGCCGGCCTCACGCCCGGCTTCATCGGGCTGGTGCAGATGAACATCGTGGTGCCCTCGACGCTGACCACCGGAGTTTATCCGCTGAGCGTGACGATTGACGGACAGACCTCCAACTCCGCCACCATCGCCGTTAAATGAAGATGGCTCGGGCGGGGATGCCCGCCTGTGCTACCCTCGGAAAATATGCTGTTTGAAGCCGATAAGGTCATGTTCGAAATCTATCGGGAGACCGAGTACACCGGGCAGTACAGAGTCTGCTACTTTACCGAGCTCCAGGACCACAACAAAGAGAGCGAAATCAATCACGCGCTCAACGGAGAGCATTTTTTCGACGGCTTCATCAAGAACTTCCGTAAGGATGAAGCCAAAGAGATTATTGCCTCCCTGCTGGGGCGACTGAACAACGGCGAACGCCTGGACGCCCAGGAAGTCGAGCGCGCGCTCGGCGACCACATGGCTTAGGGCGCACTTGCGCATCACGCGTTATCCCCACATCAGCGAGCCGCAGTTTTTCGGCTGCGTCTCCGCGTTTGTGGATTCGCTTTCGGGCGAGCTCAATGCGGCCGCCATGTCGCTCGGGAAACTCGCGGGCAGCAGGAAAGGGTCGGCGTTCGCTTATGAGATGACGCTGGACACGCACCGCTATGGGGCGCTGATCGTGCTCGACCGCTGGTCCACGCTGGTGGGAGCTTTCGGACCGCACCTGGAGGTTGGGCGCCGCCCGGACATCGTCGGCCGCGCGGCCGAACGGGTACGCGCCGCGGAAGACATCCTGGGCCGCGCCAACATGCTGGTGGATGCCGCGCCGGCCTACAGCGAAGACGTGGTGGAAGCGTGCGCGATGGCGTTCCGGAGTGTGGAGGGCGTGTTCGCGGAAGAGCGCGCGGAGGCGGAACACGCGGGTAAGCTCGGCCCCATGCTGCCCGAAGAGTATAAGGACGCACGGCGCATCTTTCTGGAAGATCTGGCCGCGCGGTAGGCTTCTGTTAAGGTTTGCTAAGTTGTCTCGCGCGCGATAGGCGAATTCCTTTCACACCTCGTCATCCCAATAGAAGCAGGCAGCGTGGGGCATCCGCCCCACAGCGCTCCCGACCTCTATCTACGTGTGTCCTTATGAGAAACTCTATCTGCGTCACCACTGTGTGTCTACTGTTGGGAGGCGGCTTGCCGATGGCGGCGCGCACCGTACAGGGAGATCGCTATCTCGCCGAGGGCCGCGTCTTCGAAGCGCGCAAACAATGGGACGCCGCGCTGGCATCCTATCGCCTGGCGCTGGCCCAGGACGCGGCCGAAATCGTCTACCAGATGGCTGTCGACAAGGCCATATTCCAGGCCGCCGAGGCGCATATGGCACTCGGCCAACAGGCGCGCGCACAAGGGCTCACGGACAAGGCGGCCGCCGAATTCGAGATGGCGCTCGCTCTCTCCCCCGCGCTCTCCGCCGCCGCGCAGGAACTCGCCGTCACGCGGGAAATGGTACGGCAAAACGAACGCCTCACGCCGCTGGAACGCGTGAAGCAGGAGCAGGCGGAGGCTCGCGACCGGATCCTGCCCGTGCCGGAACTCCAGGCGTCCACTAGCGGCGCGATCACGCTGACCATGGTCAATCAATCGCCCAAGGTGCTCTTCGAAACCATCGGTAAATATGCCGGCATGAACGTCCTCTTCGATCCCGAATACCTGCCCGGCAAGAATCTTTCGCTGGCTCTCGACGGCGTAACCGCGACCGAGGCGCTGGATCATCTGGCCCTGCTCAGCAAGTCCTTCTGGAAAGCGCTCTCCCACAACACCGTCTTCGTCACCAACGACAACGCCAACAAGCGGCGCGATTACGAAGAGCAGGTGACCCGCGTTTTCTATCTTTCCAACGTGAACACGCCTCAGGAAATGCAGGAGATCATCAATACCGTGCGCTCCATGGCCGACTTGCAGCGGGTGATGCAGTACAGCACGCAGTATGCCATCGTCGCGCGTGGGGAAGCCGACAAGATCGCGCTGGCCGCCGCGCTGATCGCCGATCTCGATAAGCCGAGGAGCGAGGTGGTGGTGGACATTCTGGTGATCGAAGCCAGCCAGACGTTCAGCCGCAAAATCACCGCCGCACTCGCCTCCGCCGGCCTCAGCGTGCCGGTCACCTTTACGCCGCGCTCCGCAATCCAGACCCCTACCACCAGCACGACGACAACGACATCTACTACATCCACCACGACATCCAGCACCTCGACGGCGGCAACCATTCCGCTATCCTCGTTGGGGCACCTGTCAAGCGCCGATTTCTCCGTCTCGCTGCCCGGCGCGCTACTCCAGGCCGTGATGAGCGACGCCGGCACGCGGGTGCTGCAAGCGCCCCAACTGCGCGCCGTCGATAGCGTCAAGGCCTCGCTCAAAATTGGCGACCGCCAGCCCACCGCCACAGGCAGTTTTTCCTCCGGAACGGGCACCGCCAGCGTCAGCGCGCTGGTCAATACACAGTTCACCTATATCGATGTCGGCGTAAATGTGGACATCACGCCGCGGGTGCACGATAACGGCGACGTGTCCATGCACGTGGAGCTGGAAATTTCCAGCGTGAACGGCACCGTCACGCTGGGCGGCATCGACGAGCCGATCATCGGGCAGCGCAAGGTGGTGCACGACATACGCATGCGCGCCGGGGAAGTCAGCCTGCTGGCGGGACTGGTGAACCAGCAGGAGACGAAGACCACGACGGGAGTTCCCGGTCTGTCGGGGATTCCGCTGCTGCGCAGGCTGTTCACGGGAGAATCGGTGGACCGCAGCCGCGGGGAACTGATGATTGCGATTGTCCCCCATATCGTGCGGGGGCCCGTCATCACGCCGGCCGATCTGCGCGGGATCGACAGCGGCACCGCCGGCACGGTGAAATTGAACCTGGCGCCGAAGACGCAGGAGGAATAGGGCGGAGGCAGGCAGGAGAAGGAGACAGGCCGGAAGGCCTGTCTTTGCCTGGCATGTTCTTACCGCACCGGCAGCACTTTCATCGTGCCCGAATTGCATTCGCCGGCGCTCGACGTGCACGCCATGGGCGATAGGTCTTTGCCGAAACAGATGCGTGCTTCCTGCAACGCGCCGGCGGTACACGATGTGCGGAAGGCCGCCTTGGGGAAACTCGGGTTGGCCGCCGCGAAATCCTGTTCGATAGCCGCCGGACTCAGCGTCTCGGTCTGCGCCGGCGCTTTGAAATCGGCGGGGATCGTCACCGAGTCCCGGGCCTTGCGCACGGCGGCGAAGTAATCCGCCGCGCTCAACCCGCTGCACGTGCCGTGCGCCGCCCACTCGTGCTGGATCAGGCTCGCCGTCGGAATGTAATTCAACATGAGCTGGACGATGCTGTCGGCGACCGGACTGCCGCCGCAGTTTTCGGGACCGCGCCCGCTGTCCCCCTGCGGCCAGAGCCCGTGGACCACGAAGCCGATCTTTTTTCCCGTTCCGCACTCGGCCGGATTGCCGTTTGTGCCGGCTTGCGCGCAGAAGTCCGGCGCCCAGGAGAGCGCCAGCAGGTAGTAACTGAATCCGGCCGCCGCCGCCTTCTTCTTCTTAGCCGCCGGCAGGGGCACGACCGCCACCAGGGCGGCGATCAGGAGCATTGGCAGGATGATCTTGCGCATAGGGGGAATCTTATCACTGCCGTGTCAAAGTTGCCCGCGGTGTTTCCCTCGGGACACACCACGTGGGGCGGACCCCCTGGTCCGCGCGGGTCCCCCTGGACCCGCTGCCTTGGCACGTCGCGTGCACGCTATATTGCGATGCTTCGTGCCGCCCTATTCCTCCTCGCCGTGACCCCGCTTTGCGGACAGACGGCCGAAAGCATGCTGGCACTTCTCAACGGGGTCGGTTGGGAGGCGCCGCCCACTGCCGCTTGTGCCGCGCGCATACCAGTCCAGATGGATGTCTACGCCACGGTGGAGTGGACCCATCATTGCACCGGCACGAGCGCCGGGGTGATCCGCGAAGATTTCTTCTACGTCTTCGGCGAACCGGCGCGCATCGCCCGCCTGCGCGTGGACGTGCGGCCCGTGGATGAATCGCCCGAGAACACCGCCCGCCTGCTGCCCGCCATGCAGCGCGCGCTGACCGCGCGTTTCGGCGAGCCCACGCACGAGCCGGAGATGATGGAAATCGGTTTCCGCCATCCGCGCTACGGCCAACCCGTTGCGGGCGACCATTGGCAGGGCGGGGGACTGCACTACTTCCTGCACGCCAACCTGAGCGCCGCGCAGCCGATGGGCATACGCCGCGGTGTCCAGTTAGTGGTCGTCACCGGCCGCCTGTTCGAGGAGCGCGCCCGCGACGATCTGATCCTGCGCGCGGAAGGTTTTTCCGGCGAGGCGCGGGAAGACGACGACCCCGTCCGCGCACGCCTGAAGGCGCGCATCGGTGCGCCGTACGTGCGTGCCACCATGCCGGACTTGACCGCCATCCTGCGCGAAGCCGATGGCGCCGGCGCGCCCCGCCGGGCGATTGACCTGGTGGCCGCCGATGCCGTGATCGGCAAACTGACGCAGCAATTGAGCGAGGGCCCCGCCGCGGAGAGCCTGCGCCGCCAGTTGGCGCCTTACGGCGTGAAGCTGGGTGGTATGACGCATCAGGGCGGGTTGGCGTACGAGCGCGACCTGCTGTGGCGCGTCTGGCGCGAGTCGCCGGAGACGGAAGGCGGGGAGTTGGCGTTTCTCCAATTGCAGCGTCTCGGCTGGAATACCGGCTCCGGCGAGGGCTGCCCCAAGAATCCCGACCTCTTCCGCGACGCGATCGATCGGGCGGAAGCCTTTCTGGCGAGTCACCCGCGCAGCGATTTCCGCAAAGAGGTGCTGTACACATTGGCGGTGGCCCATGAAAGCTGGTGGTCCATCGCCCACGCACCCAGGGACGACGAATTCGTGAACGCTCCTCCCTACCCGCGGCGCGCCAGTAACGCCCAACAGGCGGAACGGGCGCGCGCGGAGGCCATCCGCCATTATCGCGAGGTAGTGGCCCTGGCGCCGGGCAGTCCCGAGGCTGCCAGCGCCCTGCGCCGTCTGCCGCGCCTGGAACTGGGCCTCGACACCGGGCAGCGCCGCTTCTTCTGTTCCTATTGCTGAGGGTAACCTCCGAAATCCCCGCGACGCCCTATCCTTCAATCTATGCGTTTCAAACTGCTTGCCATTTTTACGCTCGCGGTGTCTGCTGTCTGCCAGACACTGCCGCCCGGGGTCCAGAAGAAGGCCTCCGTCGGGGGAATCACGGAATACGAATACCCTAACGGGCTGCGCGTCCTGCTCTATCCCGACCCCGCCAACCCGAAGGTGACGGTCAACATGATCGTGGAAGTGGGCTCGCGCCACGAAGGCTATGGCGAGACCGGCATGGCTCACCTGCTGGAGCACATGGACTTCATCGAGACCAACGATGGCCGGCAGATCAAGAACGAGATCGTCGCCCACGGCGCGGTGTGGAACGGAACCACTTCCGAAGACCGCACCAACTACTACGAGACGGTCACCGCGACGGATGAGAATTTGCGCTGGGCGCTGGACCTGGAAGCCGCGCGCCTGGTCAACGTGAAGATCACCAAGGAACTGCTGGATGTGGAGATGACCGTGGTGCGCAACGAGTTCGAGCGCGGCGAAAACAGCCCGCAGCGCGTACTCGGCGAGCGCGTGGCCGCTACCGCGTACCTGTGGCACAACTACGGGAAATCCACCATCGGCTCGCGCGAAGATATCGAAAAGGTGCCGGCGGAGCGCCTGGCGGCGTTCTACAAGAAGTACTATCAGCCCGACAACGCGGTGGTCGCTATCGGCGGCAAGCTGGATGAATCGAAGACGCTCCAATGGGTGGCCGAAACGCTGGGGCGGATTCCGCGTCCCACGCGCAAGCTGGACCAGACCTACACGGTGGAGCCCACGCAGGACGGCATGCGGTACGTGGAACTGCGGCGCGTGGGCGAAGGGCAGGAAGTGATCATGGCGTACCACGCTCCGGCGGCCGGGCATCCCGACGCGGCGGCCCTGCAGGTGCTGGCCGGCGTGATGAACGGCGGGGGTGCGGGTGGGCGTGGCGGCCGTGGAGGAGGCGGTGGCGGCGCTACCGGACGCCTCACCAAGGCCCTGGTGGACAACAAGAAGGCGGAGAGCGCCAGCCTGCGGGTGCAGCAGTTGCACGACCCCGGTTTGATTGAAGTGTCGGCCTCGCTGAGCAAGGACCAATCCATCGAGGAAGTGCGCAAGATTATCGGCGAGACGCTGAAGGGGGTCATCACGGAACCGCCCACGAAAGAAGAAGTAGAGCGCGTGAAGACGCGCCTGGCGCGCAACCTGGAGCAGCAGTTGACCGACGCGCAGCAGGTGGCCATGGCGATGACGACGCCGGTGTCGCAGGGCGATTGGCGGCTCATGTTCCTGGAGCACGACCGCATGCAGCAGGTCACGCCCGAGGACCTGGTGCGCGTCACCAAGGCGTATATCAAGGATTCCAACCTGACGGTGGGCGTGTTCATACCCGACCCGGCGCCGGACCGCGCGGTGGTGCCCAGCGCGCCGACCCTGTCGTCCTTCTTAAGGGCGGGTTATACAAGCAGCATCACGGTGTCGCGCGGCGAAGAGTTCGACCCGACACCTTCCAATATCGAAAAGCGCATGGTGCGCTCCAGGCTGGCCAACGGCATGAGGGTGGCCATGCTGCCCAAGAAGATGGCCGGCGGCACGGTGTCGGTGGCCATCGAACTGCATTTCGGCGATGCCAAAACGCTCTCCGGCCAGAACGCCGCGGCGCAGCTTGCCGGCAGCCTGCTGATGAGCGGGACCAAGACCCGGAATCGCCAGCAGATCCAGGATGAGATGGAGAAGCTGAATGCCCGCATACAGGTGAGCGGCGGTGGTGGCGGCGGAGGATTCGGCGGACGCGGCGGCGGCGGACGCGGCGGAGCGGGCGGCGGTGGCAGCGTCTCGAGCGCCAGCGCCACCATTACGGTGAAGCCGGAAAACCTGCCGGCGGCGATGCGGCTGGCCATGGAGATGCTGCGCGAGCCCGCCTATCCGGACACCGAGTTCGACCGCGTCAAGGGCCAACGCGTGCGCGCGCTGGAAAACGTGCCTTCGCAGCCCGAGCAGCTTTCCGCGGAGCAACTACAGCGGCACCTGAGCCCGTTCGCCAAGGGCGACCCGCAGTATCAGCCGACGCGCGAAGAACAGCTCGCGGAGATGAAGGCCGTCACACTGGCCGACGTCAGGAAGTTCCACGACCAGTTCTACGGCGCATCGCACGGCGAGCTCGTGGTGGTGGGCGAGGTGGACCAGGCCAGTGTGCTGAAGCTCGCCGCGGAATTGCTGGGAAGCTGGACCACGCCCGGCCCCTACGCCCGCCTTACCAGCCCCTACAAGCAGGTGGAGGCGATCAACAAGAAGATCGAGACGCCGGACAAGGAGAATGCCCAGTTCGAAGCCGGCATGCGCATCAAGATGACGGAGAACGACGCCGATTATCCGGCCATGGTGCTGGCCAACTACATGTTCGGCGGATCGATCACGGCGCGCATGCCCAACCGCATTCGCAATAGGGAGGGATTGAGCTACGGCGCGTCCTCGCGCTTTACGGCGCCCAGCGATGGGGATGCGGCGCTGTTCAGCGGCACGGTGAGCTGCAACCCGGTCAACATGCCGAAAGTGGAAGCCAGCTTCGTGGATGAGCTGAAACAGACGCTGCGCGAAGGCTTCACGCAAGCCGAAGTCAGCGAGGCCAAACGCGCCTACGCCGACGCCCGCAAGGTGGGCCGTTCGCAGGAGACGGCGCTGGTGACCCTGATTGCATCGCACGAGCAACTGGGCCGCACGCTGCTCTATGACGAGCAACTGGAAGCCAGGATCCAGGCGCTGACGCTGGAGCAGATCAACGCCGCGTTCCACAAGTATATGGACGCGGCGGGCGTGAGCATCGTCAAAGCGGGCGACTTCAAGAAAGTCGCCGTGTACCAGTAGGGGAGATCTCAGGGTCGTGCTGTGACCGAGTAGTTTGTTGCCATTAGTTAACCCCTCGCTCAGGCTCAGATCAGAGCCGCGGCCGTGAGAACGTGAGAAGAAATTACCTGCAAGTGAGCTTGGCAGGCGGAAGCTTCCGCCTGCCCCACCAAAGGGGAGATTGGCGGGTAGCCCGAAAGAGGCTTGCAATTGGTGATGGTTCTATGTTGGGGCGATTCGTGGTATATTTAAACACAAAGCGGATCTTAATAATGAGGTTGTTGGTTTGGGGACCGGGGTACTAGGGCTAAATGTGCGGAATTGCCGGATTTACGCGGCGCAGTAAGGGCGCCAGCGAGGGAGTTGCGGAGCGAATTGCGGAAGCGATTTCGCATCGGGGACCCGACCAGCAGGGTATTTTCGAAGGCAACGAAGCGACGTTGTGTGCGGTGCGCCTGAAAATCATCGATCTGGATGGCGGGGACCAGCCTATCTTGAGTGGCAACCGGGATACGGCGATTGTCTTCAACGGGGAAATCTACAATCATCAAGAAGTTAGAGGCGAGTTAGAGAGTCTGGGTCACCGCTTCCGCTCGAACTGCGACACAGAGACGGTGCTCGAGGCGTTTCTGGAGTGGGACACGGCGTGTTTTTCGCGGATGCGGGGGATGTTCGCGGTGGCGTTGTGGACGGAGTCGCAAAAGCGGCTGGTGCTGGTGCGGGACCGGATGGGGATCAAGCCGCTGTACTACTATTCGAGCGGCGAGGAGTTGTATTTCGGATCGGAGTTGAAGGCGATTCTGGAGCATCCGGAGGTGCCGCGGCATTTGGATCTGGACGCGCTGGACACGTATTTATCGCTCAACTACGTGGCAGGGGCGCAGACTTTGATCCGGGGGATCAAGAAGGTGGCGCCGGGGCACCTATTGGAATGGCGCCACGGGAAGTTACGGGGCGAAGCGTGGTGGAAGTTGCCCGAGGGTGGGAAGCGAGGGATCTCGCTGGGGGCGGCCAAAGAGGAACTGGACTGGCTGCTGCACGACGCGGTGAGGGAGCATCTGATTGCGGACGTTCCGCTGGGGGTGTGGGCATCGGGCGGGCTGGATTCGTCGGCGATTCTGCACTACGCGGCGGCACAGACGGCGGGGAAACTGAAAACGTTCTCGGTTTCGTTTCGTGGGCGGAGCTTTGACGAAAGCTCCTACTTTCGGGAGATCGCACGCAATTACGGGACGGACCATCACGAATTCGATTTGAATCCGGAAGTAGAGTTACAGAGCGCGATTGAGGACTTCGCGTACTATTCGGACGAACCGAGCGCGGACGCGGGGGCGCTGCCGGTGTGGTTCCTCTCGCGGATGAGCCGGCGGCACGTGACGGTGGCGCTATCGGGCGAAGGCGCGGATGAATTGTTCGGTGGATATCTGACCCACCAGGCGGACCGGCTGGTGCGGCCGTTCCGGCGTTTGGCGCCGGCGGGGCTGCGGCGGCTGATGCGCGGCGCGCTGGACCGGTACATGCCGGTGTCGGACGATAAAATCAGCCTGGAATACAAGCTGAAGCGGTGGCTGGAAGGGAGCCTGCTCGATCCGGACGAGGCGCACTTTTTTTGGAACGGGACATTCTCGCCGGAGCAACTGGCACAGATCCGGCCGGGGACGAACGGCAGCGGGTTGCGGAAACTGGTAGACGCGCTAGGGATGGCGCCGAACGGGGTGTTGCAGCGGTATCTGACGGTGGATCAGAGCTACTATCTGCCGGACGATATTCTGTACAAGACGGACCGGATGAGCATGGCGCATTCGCTGGAGGTGCGGCCGCCGTTTCTGGATCACCGGATCGTGGAATTCGCGGCAACGCTGCCGCGACGGCTGAAGATCCGCGGGGGAACGCAGAAGTTCGTACTGCGGGAACTGATGCGCGGCAAACTGCCGGAGAGGGTGCTGAACCGGAAGAAGACGGGTTTCGACATACCGACGCACGACTGGTTCCGGGGGGTACTGCGGGGATTGCTGATGGAGACGGTGACGCCGGAAGCGGTGGCGGCGACGGGAATTTTCGACGGGCGTGCGATTGAGGCATTAATCCGCGATCATATGGAGAGACGGATCAATGCCGGATATCACTTATGGGGCCTGCTGACGCTTTTCCTGTGGATGAAGAGATGGAAGGTGGAGGCTCCGCGAGAAGCGAAGGCGGTTCCACAGACAGGCGCGCGGGTCTTCGCTACCAGATAATTGTCGCGCTGGTGGCGGCGGTAATTTTCCTGGCCTCGATGGTGAGCCCGCCATCCCTAATGGACGATGTGGACGCGGTGCAGGCGCAGATTGCGCGCAATATGCTGCAATCGGGCGACTGGGTGACGGCGCGGCTGGACGGGGTGGCCTACCTCGAGAAATCTCCCTTGAAGTACTGGATGATGGCGGCGGCGTTCGCCATTTTTGGGGTGCACGACTGGGCGGCGCGGATCCCGATCGCATTGAGCACGGTGCTGTTGTGCTGGGTGACGGCGCGGTTCGGGGCGTGGGCATTCGGGCGGCGCGCAGGGCTGCACGCGGGCCTGGTGATGGGGACGAGCGTGGGGCTGTTTCTGTTCACGCGCATCCTGATTCCGGATGTGATGTTGACGCTCACGATCACGATTGCGCTGTGGGGGATGATGCGGGCGCTGGAGGAAGAGGAGCGGCATCCGGCGGCGTGGGCGATGGCGATGTGGGCGGCGATAGGCACGGGTCTGCTGCTGAAGGGGTTGATCGCGGCGGCGTTCCCGGTGGCGACGGGGTTGCTGTATCTGGGGCTGACGAAGCAGTTGCTGGAGAAGCGGACGTGGCGGCGGTTGCGGGTGATGTGGGGGATGCTGCTGGCGCTATCGATCGCGGCGCCGTGGCACGTGCTGGCGACGCTGAGGAATCCGCCGTACTTCGATTTCACAATGCACAGCGAGAAGGGCTCGTATCACGGGTTCTTCTGGTTCTACTTCATCAACGAGCACGTGCTGCGGTTTCTGAATCTGCGGTATCCGCGGGACTACAACACGGTGCCGCGGGCATATTTCTGGTTATTCCACCTGCTGTGGTTCTTTCCGTGGAGCCTGTATTTTCCGGCGGCGCTGGGGTTGAAATACCGGGGGGCGGAGCGGGCGCCGCGGGTGCGGCTGCTGTGTTTGTGCTGGGCGGGATTCATCCTGACCTTCTTCACGTTTTCGACCACGCAGGAATACTACTCGATGCCGTGCTATCCGGCGCTCGGGCTGCTATTGGGATGCGCGATGGCGAGCGGGGACGGATGGCTGAAGTGGGGGACGCGAGCGACGGGAGCGGTGACGGCGATTGGCCTGGCGGCGATCTGCGCGATTCTGTGGATGGTACGGGGGCTGGCGACGCCGGGGGACATCGCGTCGGCGCTGAGCTCGAATCCGGATGTGTACACGTTATCGCTGGGGCACATGACGGATCTGACGATGCAATCGTTCGCCTACTTACGGGGGCCGCTGGTGGTGGCGGGGGTGGCGCTGGCGGTGGGGACGTGGGGGGCGTGGCGACTGCGCGGAGGGGCGGCGACAGCGGCGCTGGTGGCGATGATGGTGTTATTTTTCCATGCGGCGCGGATGGCGCTGGTGGTATTCGATCCGTATATGTCGTCGCGGCCGCTGGCGGAGGCACTGCTGGGGGCGCCCCCGGGCAAGTTGATTGTGGACGACCAGTATTACACCTTCTCGTCGGTCTTCTTCTACACGAACCGGCGGGCCTATCTGCTGAACGGGCGGGTAAACAATCTGGACTACGGATCGTACGCGCCGGACGCTCCGCGGGACGTGTTTATCGACGACGGGGAATTCCAGCGGCTATGGAGGAGCGAGGCAAGGTATTACCTTGTGGTGGAAGGGCCCAAGGCGGAGCGACTGGAGCAACTGGGGGGCAAAGAGCGGTTCCATTTGCAGAAGTCGAGCGGCGGAAAATATCTATTCACCAATCATTGAGATTTATATTTCCTCTGTTATCAATTAGTTAAGAAATTTCTTCAGGCTTGAGGCAACACCCCGGGTGTTATTGTCGAGTCAGGGAAGAGCTGTTTGGCTTCGCGAGTTTTCGCGAGGCCTTTTTTATTTTGAGGAGCACGACCGTGGCCAAGGGCAAGAAAGAAGAGAAGGCTCCCAAATCCTGTCAGGAATGCGAGCACTGGACGGAAGTAAGGAACAAGCTGAGGGTGGGCGGGGTACTGGAGACCGTCATTAAGAACATGGAGACCAAGTTGAAGGCGGAGGAATTCAAGCCTTCGCTGGCGGATTTCCTGAAGTTAGTGCAGATGGAAAGAGAAATCAAAGAAGAGGAGCCAAAGGAGATCAGGGTCACATGGGTCGAACCGGTTACACCGAGCACCGAGACATAAGTTACGACCCGTTACCTTCGCAGAAGAAATTCCACGCATTAGAGAACAGGTTCAAAGGTTTTTCCGGACCGATCGGCAGCGGAAAGAGCCAGGCACTGTGTCAAGAGGCGATCCGTCTGAGCTACGTGAACGCGGGGCGCCTGGGGCTATTGGGGGCGCCGACTTATCCGATGTTGCGAGACGCAACGCAGGCGGCGCTGTTCGAAATTCTGGAAAGCAACGACGTCCCGTACGAGCATAACAAGGCGGAAAACACGTTGGTGATGCTGGATACGCGGTCGAGGATCCTGTTCCGGCCGGTGGAAGAATTCGAGCGGTTGCGAGGGACGAACCTGTCATGGTTCGGATTGGACGAGTTGACGTACACGCAGGAAGAATCGTGGCTGCGGCTGGAAGGGAGGCTGCGGGATCCACGGGCGACGCGGCTGTGCGGGTTCGGGGTGTGGACGCCGAAGGGCTACGACTGGGTATACCGGAAGTTCATTGCGGATCCGGTGAACGGATATGCGGCGGTGCAAGCGGAGCCATTCGAGAACCGGCACCTATTGGGAAAGATCGGGGATTTCTACGAACGGCTGAAAGACAGTTACGACGAGAGGTTTTATCAGCAGGAAGTGATGGGGTCGTACCTGAGTATGGACGGAGGCCGGGTGTACTCGGCATTCGACCGCGTCACGCACGTGCGGGAATTGACGGTGAACCGGAACCAGCCGTTGTTGTGGACGCTAGATTTCAACGTGGATCCGATGAGTTCGTTGATCGTGCAGCGGGGGCGCGGGGAGGTTCGGGTAACCGGAGAGATCGTGATCCGGCACGGGACGACGAAGCGGGCGTGCGAGGAATTCCTGGAGCGATATCCGAAGCACGAAGCCGGGGTGTTAGTTTACGGCGACGCGTCGGGATACCAGCAACAGACTACGGGTTCGACGGATTACGACATGATCAAGGAGCATTTCGCGACTTATTCGAACGTGAAGGTGGAATACCGGGCGCCGCGATCGAACCCTAGTGTGAAGGAGCGGATCAACCTGACGAACCGGCAACTGAAATCGGCGGCGGGGACCGTCGGGTTACTGGTGGACCCGCAGTGCAAGGAGCTGATCAAGGATCTGGAACAGGTGTGTTACAAGGCGGACAGCAGCCAGATCGACAAAGACCGGGACCGGCTGCGGACGCATCTATCGGACGCATTGGGATACCTGCTGTGGCAGGAGTGCCGCGAAGTGGCGAAGATCGGGGATCGGGGTTTTCCGATTGTGGGTTTTTGACGGGTGGAAAGCATGCAAAACATCAACCGGGAGCATCCGGAGTACATCGCGCGGAAGGCGATGTGGAAGCAATACAAGGATCTGTACGCGGGCGGGGAGCAGTTGCGGCTGAACGCGTACGAGTACCTGGTGCGGCGTCAAAAGGAGCCGGCACTAGTGTACGAGGAGCGGCTGCGGCGAGTGTTCTACGAGAACTACGTGGGGTCGATCGTGGACTGGTACGCGGCGACGCTGATGCGGCGGGAACCAATGCTGCAGTTTGACGGAGGCGACCCGGGAGCGAAGGGATTCTACAACCTACTGGCAGAGAATTGCGACCTGAAGGGGACGAACCTGCACGAGTTTTTCCGGCAGCGTTTCGTGCAGGTGATGGTATGCGGGAGCAGTTTCGTGGTGGTGGACTTTCCGAAGGCGGGCGGGGCGGCGCAGACGCGGGCGGAAGAGGACGCGAGCGGGAGATCGCGGGCGTACCTGACGGAATACGCGGCGGACGAAGTAATCAACTGGAACTACGACGAGACGGGGGGGCTGGAATGGGTAGTCATCCGGACGTCGTGCCTACAGCAATCGAAAGTGACGGATGCGAAGTGGGAGAGAGAGACGCGGTGGATATATTACGACCGCGAGAACTACCAAATTTACCGCAAGGCGGGCGAGGCACAGGCGATCGAGCCGATCGATGAAGGGCGGCACGGGTTGGCCGGGCAGCGCCGGGTGCCGGTGTTCGAGATGAAAGTGTCGGAGGGGTTGTGGCTGGTGAACAAGGCCGCGCTTCTGCAGTTAGAACACTTCAATAAGTCCAACGCGCTTTCCTGGGCGCTGACGATGGGGCTGTTCGCGAGTCCGGTGATTTATTCGGACAAGGAATGGAAACAGGTGGTGGGGGAGAGCTACTTCATCCAACTCGGCAAAGACGACCGATTCGGGTGGACGGAGCCGGAGGGGAAGGTTTATCAGATAGCGGCGGACAACCTGGTCCGGTTAAAGGACGAAATTTACCGTGTTTGCTATCTGATGAACCAAGCGGAGGAGGCGCGGGGCGGATTCATCGCGGCGTCGGGACTGAGCAAGCAGATAGACTCCGCGGTGACGCAGGAGGTATTGCGCGCTTACGGGGCGATAGTGAAAAACACGATGAAGCAGGTGCTGTGGGCGATCGCGGAGGCGCGGCAGGACGAGGTGACGATTGACGTTTCGGGGCTGGACGAATTCGACATCGGGGATTTCGGCAGCGACCTGGACGACGCCAAGAAGCTGCTGGATTTAGGGATCGCATCGGAGACGTTGAAGAAGCAGGTGTTCAAGAAGCTGGCGTTCAAGTACCTGTGCGACGCGCGGCAGGAGATCAAGAACCGGGTAGCGGGGGAGATCGACGCGGGGTAGGGGGACACGAGAGAGTGTTTTCGCGGGAAGGGGCGGTTCACCGCAGAGACGCGGAGCACGCAGAGCGCAGAGCTCACTGCCAGGGGCTGGGTCCGGGGTGGAATGGGATGGGAGACCTGGGGGCAAGGGCTCGTGGGTGGAGAGGGTGATTTTGACGCGGAGGCGCGGAGGCGCGGAGGAAGACGCGGAGAAGCAGCGGGAAGGTCAAAACCTGAGAGCGCGGAGTCAGCGGAGATCTTGTGGCTTGGCAGCGAGGCACACGCTGCGCTGGAAGGCTGGCGAGAACGCCCTGACGAAGAATCAACGAGTTGTAGGTGGGTTTCCGGAGAGAAGACAGTTTGGGAATGGAGGCTGGGGTAACGCGGGGGGCTGGTGCGCCGGCGCGAGCGGGGCGCGAGGGAAGAAGAGTCCGAGCTTCGAAGCGGATTGACAGGCTGAAGCCTGCCCCACCAAAGCATGGCCCCACGGAATGGGGGCGGAAAGTCATGGGAGGTATATGGAAGGCATCGACATACAGGCGATTGTGCGGCAGGCGGTACAGGAGTTCGTGAACAACGAACAGGCGAAGAGCGAGCCGGCGCACAAGGCAGAGTTGCACGAGGAGCGGAAGCGCCGAGAGCAACTGGAGCGGCGGTTGAACGAACTGGTGGAAGAGAACAAGCGCAGCCGGAAGATGGCGGCGGAAGCGGAGCGGAGCGCGAGTGTGCGGGCCGAGCTGCAGCGGTTGGGAGTAGCGAAGATCGATCTTGCGTTCAGAGCGGTGCAGGACGGGATCGTGCGGACCGAGGATGGGCGGCTGGTCGCCCGTAACGAGGCCGGCGAAACGCCGTTGAAGGAATACCTGACCGCTTTCGTGAACGAGAATCCGGAGTTTCTCCCGGCGCGGATTGCCGGGGGCACGGGGATGACGGCCACCCTGAAAGCTCCGGCAGCGGGCCGGGAGACGGTGAACCTGGAGCAGATACGCCCGGGGATGAGCGCCGAGGAAATGCAGCGGGTACGAGAGGAAATCGTGCGCGTGGCGTCGCAGACCCTGAAGGGGCTGTGAAGAGGCCCATGGCGGGGCAGGACAGCCTGGCGTGGGTGTAGTAAAGGACCAAACCTTTTAAGGGAGAGAACGAATGGGAGCTATTACTTCAAGTAACGTCGCAAACGCGATTGTCAAGCTGGTGGCGGCCGACGCATTGCCGGTGCTGGTGGGGAACCTCGTGATGGGGAACCTGGTGAATCGCGATTACGAGCCGGTGCTGGCGCAGACCGGCGACACAGTTAACGTGCCGATACCGCCGACGATGGTGGCGAACAACATCGCGGAAGGCGGAACGGTGCAGACGCAGAATCCAAGTCTGGGGAACGCGCAGATCGTGCTGAACACGCACGCGGAAGCGACGTTCCAGATTCCGGATGTGACCAAGGTGCTGGCGGTGCCGGATCTGCTGAAGATCTACATGGAGCCGTGCGTGGCGGCGATCGCGCAGAAGATCGAGAGCGATCTGCTGGGGCTGTACGCAGGGTTCACGGCGAACACACCGGTGGGGACGCCGGGGACGCCGATCGTGGAAGGGACGATCGACGCGGCGGAGACGGCGCTGTTCCTGGCGAAGGTGCCGGCGAGCGAGCAGAAGTTCATCGTAGTGGACGCGGCGACCTACTCGACGTGGCGGCAGATTGAGCGGTTCAGCGAATTCCAGTCGGCGGGCGATGCGGGCCTGCGGGCGCTGATCGACGGCACGATTGGAAAATTCAAGGACTTCTTCGTGTTCCGGTCGCAGTTCGTGCAAAAGACGGGCAGCAGTCCGGTGACGACGCACAACATGGCGTTTACGAAGAGCGCATTGGGCCTGGTGATGCGGCGGCTGCCGCAGCCGTTGCCGGGGACGGGGGCGATCGCGGAGTACGCGGAGCTGGGCAACTTCGGGATGCGGGTGGTGATGAGCTACCAGTCGAACACACTGGCGCAACAGTTCACGGTAGACGTGCTGTACGGCTGCGGCGTGCTGCGGAACTCGTCGGGCGTGCAGGTGAACACCTAGGGGAGCGAGACGGCATCCCGCTCCATGTGGGGCGGGATGCCGGGGGGTGGAGAGTGGCGGTCAGCGGACAGTCCGGAACAGGAAAACGTGTAGGGGACGCGGAGACGCGGAGGCGCTGAGGAAGACACGGAGAAAACCTGGCAAGGCAAGACCTGAGAGCGCAGAGGAAGCGGAGAAAATGGGGCCTGACGGCAACGAGGTCGTGACGAAACTCCGCGACACGGGTCCGAGCTCCGCTCGGATGCACAAGGCGGAGCCTTATGCCACAGCACAAGGCGGAGCCTTGTGCCACATAAACCAAGAGAGGAAGAGGAAGGGAAATGGATTTACAGGTGTATTACCAGAAGATTCGCGAGATGGAGACGAAGATCGCGGATGAGTTTCCGCTGGTGGTGAACATGGAGACGGCGGACGGGGGCAAGGTCGGGACGAAGACGGAGGTGCCGCGCCGGTTAGCGGCCAAGATGCTGGTGGAGGGAATGGCCCGGCTGGCTACGAAGGAGGAGGCGAAAGCGCATCGCGAGGCGCTGGCGGAGGCCAAGCGAGCGGCGGATCGGGAAGCGGCGGCGGCGACGGTCAAGTTGACGGTGCTATCCGCGACGGAGCTCGACCGGCTGCGGGGCGAGGCGCGGAGCAACAAAGAGTAGGCGGCATACGATGGCATTGTTCACGGACGGGGCGATAGCGAGCATCGAAGAACTGAGCGGGCACGACACGCAGCTACTGAGCGTGGCCACCGTCGAGGGTATCGACGTGACCCGGAAGCTGGCGTTGGCACAGGAGGAACTCGGCATAGAGGTGGCGGGACTGCTGGAGGGGGTGGCGTCGACAGCGGTCTACGAGGTGGCGGGATTGGTGGGCGGACTGGCGGCGATTCCGGCGCTCGGGCAGGTAGCGGTGACACCACCGCTCAAGCTCTGGCTTATATTCCGGACGCTGGAAATGGTGTACGCGGACGCATACAACAGTCAACTGAACGACCGGTACGCGGGGCGGCGGGACGAATACCACGAGATGGCCGCGTGGGCGTACAACCATGTGATCCAGAGCGGGCTGGGGATTGTGGCGAACCCGGTGGCACGGGCGGCCACGGCGGCGCCGCAGCCGTCGGCGGGCAGCCTGGCGGCGGGCACGTATTACGTAGCCATCGCGTGGACGAATCTAGCGGGCGACGAGGGGGCGAGCTCGATACCGGCGACGATCACGGTAGCGGCAGGCTCCTTCTCGGTACAGACGACCACGCCGGCGAATGTCAAAGGGTGGAATGTGTACTGCGGGACGGGCCCGACGACGATGACGATACAGAATCCGGCGGTCCTGGCGCCGGGGCAGACGTGGGTGCAGCCGGACACATTGTCGACGACGGGACGGCTGGCGGGCAACGGACAAGCGCCGACATACCGGCTGCCGGTGCCGCGGACGATACAGAGGGGCTGATGACCAGCAAAATAGGAAGCGCGGCGACGGCGCAGGTACTGCAGTTGATCACGGGGCCGAGCGGAGTGAATACGGGCGTAGGGGAGCTGACCCAAGGGGAACCGGATTTTGCAAGCCTGGTGGACGCAACCCAGGTGCGCGCGCAAAACGCGACGGCCGATATGGCGGAGCGCGCGCTGGGCGTAAAGTACCCGGCGGTGAACGTGTACTGCGAAAAGATCGTGAACGATCTGAAGGAGAAGTTCCAGACGTTCTCGGGACACGTGCAGATGGCGATCGAGCTGCGGCAGTCACAGGACCGGCTGGAAGGGATTGAGGACAGTCTGGAAGTCTATGTGGACGCGACGATGCAGATGCTGGACGGGAACCGGGGCGATTGGGGCAACGGGATGTTCTACGGCGGCGGATACGAGGTGGCGTTCGGAGCGGTGAAGCAGGGCGGGAAGAATTTCATTCAGGTGGCAAAGGTCACTTTTCAGATTGGAGTGAACAGGAACTAGTATGTCTTCATATATATTGTCCAACGCGAATCGATTCTACACGGCGTTGGAGAGCGCATACGGGACAGTAGGATCGATCACGGCGGCCAACCGGATACCGGCAGTCAAGCTCGGGGTCCAGCAGACGGTGGCGACAGGGACGCGGCGCGACAAGACGGGGAGCCGGACGTTCGCGGGGGTGCCGGCCGGAGTGAGGCGGCGCACCAACTTCGACTTGCAGACGTACCTGACGAGTTGGGACAAGACAACGGCGGGGCCGGGATACGGTCCGCTGTTCCAGGCGGCGATGGGCGGGAGTCCGGTGCGGTTCGGCGGAGGGACGGTGGCGACGAGCACGGCGGCGGGGCGGATCGGGTTCGGAGCGCCGCACGGGCTGACGGCGGGGCAGGCGGTGTGCTCGGGCGGGGGCGAGATCCGATTTGTGGCGGCGATTGTGGATGCGCAGACGGTACAACTGAATGCGCCGTTTGTGGTGCTGCCGGCTACGGGAGCGACGGTGACGGCGACGGTGACCTATCCGTTGGCGACGCAACTGCCGAGCGTGAGCATTTTCGACTACTGGACGCCGGCGACGGCGGTGCAGCGGCTGCTTAGCGGGGCGGGGGTGGACCAACTGGACATCGTGGTAGACGGGGATTACCACGAATTCTACTTCACGGGGGTGGCGCAGGACGTGGTGGACAGCGCGAGCTTCGAGTCGGGCGTGGCGCAATTGCAGAATTTTCCGGCGGAGCCGGCGTTGGGGGCGTTCGACTACTCGATCGTGCCGGGAAACATGGGGCAGGCGTGGTTGGGGACGGGGCCCACGCAGTTCTGCACGATCACGGCGGCGACGCTGACAGTGAAGAACGCACTGGACACGCGGGACCGGGAATTCTGGGCGGGCGGGACGTGCTCCGGAGCGCGGGCGGTTTCGCCGGGAGAGCGGACAGTGACGGCGGCATTCGAACTTTTCTCGAAGGATGACGCTGCCACGGCGGAGTTGTACCAGGCGGCGCGGCAGCAATCGCCGATCAGCCTGATGTTCCAACTGGGGCAGACGGACGGACAGTTAATGGGCGTGTATCTGAAGAGCGTGGTGCCGGAAGTGCCGGAGTTCGACGACGGGCAAAACCGGTTGCAGTGGAAATTCCGGGCATCGCGGGCACAGGGGACGGTAGACGATGAAATTTCCGTGGCATTCGGATAAGGGAAAGGCGGCGGACAGCGGGGCGAGGGGCAATTACACGAGCGAAGCGGTGGTGAAATCGCGGGTGGCGCCCGGGGTAACGTATACGATCGCCAAGATGTCGTTCGGGCGGCGGGTGGAATTGATGCGGCGGGTTCGGGAGTTGGCGAAGCGGACGGAGTTTCTGGCGGCCAGCGAAGACAAGGGCGACAAGATGGATGCGGCGCTGCTGCGTGCCGAAATCGAACGGCTGTACGTGGCGTGGGGCGTGAAGGCGATCTCGGGGCTGGCGGTGGATGCCCAGGCGGCGGGCCCGGAACTGCTGACGGAGGCCGGGCCGGAGGAGTTATTCCGAGAGGCGCTGGCAGCGGTGCGGAGAGAGACCGGGTTGAGCGAAGAAGAACGAAAAAACTCCTAGTCGCCTTCCATTTTCAGTTTTCCAACCAGGCCGGTTGGAAGTGCGACGCGTGCCGGAGATCCGGTCTGGAGGTCCGCCGGCGGTGCGGGTGGCTGGGATTGCCCCACGACGGCAAAGCGGCGCCCGTGTGGGCGCGGAAGACGGTGGCAATCGAGAGTTGCCCCAAGTCTTACATCACAGCGGAGAGCGAAGGGCTGGTGGAGGACTTCCTGGTGCGGCGACGGCTGGGCGGGATGAACTTCGGGGAGTTGAGCGCGCGGCAGGTGGAGGCATTCCTGATTCTGGAGCAGGCGATGGGGGCGGCAGAAGCGGCCGGGCGGCGAGGGGCGTGAGGGGAGAGAGCAGTCTATTCAACGCAGGGGTGCAGAGAACACAGAGGAAGCGGTGAGAAAGCATTTTGAGGCGGAGAGGCGGAGGGAAAACAGTCCGAGCTTCGCTCGGATTGGCAGGCTGAAGCCTGCCCTACCTAAGAATGCCCCCACGAATGGGGGCATGGCAGCCTTGAAAGGCTACTCTACGGGGGCGAGGTTTCCGGAGCGAAAGCATTTTTGTGCGGAGAGATGAGAATGGCGAGCAATACACAAGACGAACTCGATGAGACGTTCCTGACGGTATCGGGGCAGCAAACGTCGGCTATCGGGGACACGACGGCGATGCTGGCCGGCGTCATCGCGCAGGTGGACGATTTGTTGAGCAGTATCCCGGCGCCGGTAGCCGCGACGACGCGGAGCACGGCGCAGGCGACGTCGACGGATAGCGGCAGCACGGCGGAATCGGTGATATCCACGGTGCTGAAGAGCGGTTTCGGGCTGGCGCCCTTGATCAGCGGACTGGTGGGCTTGTTTAGCGGGGGTGACGCATCGACACCTCCGGCGCTGGTGAAATACGGGGCGCCGCCAAAGATCGATTTCCAAGCGGCAGAGAGTGGCGGGCAAGTGAGTGCGGTGGATTACGACCAGACGGGGATGCCGCGGAGTTATACAGAAGCGGCGGCAAGCGGCCTAGCGAATGGCGGTGTAGATGGGCAATTGACCGATCTGACATACGACCAGATGGGGATTCCGCAGAACTACGCAGAAACGGCGCTAGGCGGGGGTGCGAGCGCCGATGCCAGCGGGGGAGCGAGCGGCGCGGCATACGACCAGCCAAGCAACGCGACACGGGGGGCAAGCGGCGCGGCGACACAGATCACGGTCAACGTGCAGGCGATGGATGCGCGCTCTTTTCTGGACCGGAGCAGCGACATTGCGGCGGCGGTGCGGGAGGCGATGCTCAACATGAACTCGATCAACGACGTGGTGAACGACCTTTGATATGGCAACCTTCCCTAAATTGAAAACCAACGCGATCACGCAGTACCCGTCGGGGCGGCGCGAGCAATTCCAGAATCAGACGGTGCGTTTCGTGGATGGCAGCGAACAGCGTTTTCGCGATTCCGGGGGCGCGCGGGTGCAGTGGGATATCCAGTTCAGCGAACTGGACGAGGGTGAGCTGGCGGCGATCGAGGAATTCTTTCTGGCCAGCCAGGGAGCATTCGGCAGTTTCACGTTCACCGACCCATGGGACGGGCAGGTGTACGACAACTGCAGCGTGTCGGCGGACGTGCTGACATTATTGACCGAGGGCGAGATGCGCGGGAGCACGAAACTCACGGTAGTACGGAACATCTGAACGCCATGCCAACATACCCACAACTCGGAAGCGGAGCGCTGAGCCAGTTCCCGGTGCAGAAGAACCGGCGGGCGCGGACGGTGGTGAATCAAGCGGCGGATGGCAGCACGATCAAGCTGGCGGACCCGCCGGGGGCGGTGACGGAATGGCAGTTGACGTACACGGAGCTGAGCGATGCGGAGGCGGCGACGCTGCGGGGGTTCTTCGAGAGCGCGGAGGGCACGCTGAACGGGTTCACGTTTCTGGATCCGGCGGGCAATCTTCTGGCGTGGAGCGACCAACTGGACAACGCCGTGTGGCAGAAAGATCCGCTACTGACGGTGACCGGAGGGGTGGCCGATCCGCAGGGAGGCACGCTGGCATGGCAGTTGACCAACAGCGGGGGAGCGGACCAAGGGGTAGGCCAGACGCTGGCGGCGCCGGGAGAATATCTCTACTGCCTGAGCGCTTACGTGCGGGCCGCGACGGCGACCAGCGTGGGGTTGACGGTGGGCAGCCAAACGGTGCAACGGGCGGTGACGAGCGAGTGGACGCGGGTCACGTGGACATCCAACGGAGACGCGCAGGCGACCTCGGTGCGGTTCGCGATTGAGGTCGGGGCGGGCGCCTCGGTGGCGGTGTACGGGCTTCAGGTGGAGGCGCAAGCCGCGGCGTCGGGCTACAGAGCGAGCACGGTTGGCGGAGTTTACGAAGACGCACACCTGGGAGAGGACGTGCTGACGATTACGAGTACCGATGTGAATCGCAATTCCTGCAAGGTGAAGATCATTTATGCAAACCATCTTTGATCTCAAGGAGCAAGCTGTCACAGACACGCCGCTATTGCTGTTCGACTGCGTATTCTCCGATGGGACGACGGAGCATTGGTGCACGCACGGGGTGACGGTGGGAGGAGTCGCGTACAACGCGAGAGTGTTGGGGCACAACGTATTCCAGCTACAGGCATCGAGCGATCAAGGGGTGGACGGCGTGCCGAAGATCACGCTGGTGCTGGCGAACGCGGATTCACACTGTTCGGAGATCGAACGCGAGACGGGGTGGAAGGGGGCGCGGCTGACGGCGGGTCTGGTGTTTTGCGATTTACGGAACGCCGTGTCCTTGACGGACCGAACGGTGATCTTCCAGGGGACCTGCAACCCGCCGGACGAGATTCTGGAAGCCACGTTTCAAATCACGGCGACGAACCGGATGAACCTGCAGCGGTTGTCGTTGCCGCAGGTGCGGATCCAGCGGCTGTGCCCGTGGGATTTCCCGAGCGACGACGCGCAGCGCACGGAAGCGGTGGATGGCGGGGCGAGCGGGAAGTATTCGCGCTATTACCGCTGCGGCTACTCGCCGGGGGCGACAGGGGGAACGGGGGCATTGAACGGCAGCGCGCCGTTCGCCGGGTGCGGCTACACGCGGACGGACTGCCAGGCGCGGGGAATGTGGGTCAACTTCGGGGGCATCGAGTTCGTGCCGCCAGCGATTACGGTGAGGGCTTACGGAGCCAAGAGTTCGCAGACTTCGGCGGTTTCGGTGAATACAGCCCAGTACAACGACTATGTGCCGATGATCTACGGCACGGCGTGGTACAACCCGCCGGTGGTATTCGGACGCAACGACGGCAACCTGACGCGCATGGAAGTGCTGCTGGGGTTGGGCGAGATTCAAGGAGTGCAGACGGTTCTGGTAAACGACGTCGAGATTCCACTGGGAGTTTCGGGGACCGACATGACGGGGACCGGCTGGTATAACGTGCCGACGCTGGGCACGCGATCGGGCGCCTTCGACAACAATTTCCTGGATGGCAACGGACAACCGGCGGGAGATCCGTACGGCAGCATGGCGTACCTTTCGGTGGTGGTGCCGAACCGGATCAACAACGGAACGGATCTACCCAAGGTAACGGTGCTGGCGCAGGGGCTGAAACTGCCGGTATATGGAGCGGACGGCAGTTACATCAGCGATCAGTTCACGAACAACACGGCATGGGTGCTGCTGGACATCCTGCGGCGGGCGGGTTGGAGCCTGACGGAGATCGACGTAACGAGCTTCGCCGCGGCGGCGGCGTACTGCGACGAAGAGATTGCCGCGCTGGACCTGTATGGGAACGCGATTCAGTTGCCGCGATTCCAGTGCAACCTGGTACTCGACACGCGCAGGGCCGCGGGCGACCTGGTGCGGGGGGTACGCAACTCTTCGCGACTGATGTTGACGTATGGAGCCAACGGGGCGCTCGAAGTGCGAGTGGAAAACTCGCTGGCCCTGGAGATGCCGGCCAAGCCAGCATGGTCGAACGCGACGGAACCGCTGAACAGGGGGTGGCCCAGCTACGAATTCGGCGATGGGAGCAACGGGTTTTCGGGCCTGATGCGGAAGCCCTCGGGGGAGCCGAGTTTTCGCGTGTATTCGCGCAGCATCGCGAACACACCCAACCTGTTCACGGTGGAATTTCAAGATGCGCTGAACGAATACCAACAGGACAGTTTTTCCCTAGTGGACTCCGACGACGTGGCGTGCTGCGGGCAGGAAGTGTCGCAGACGCTGCAGACGCTGGGGATCCCGAACTTCGACCAGGCGGCAAGGATGCTGAAGCTGAACCTGGACCGCTCGGTGAGCGGGAACACTTACGTGGAGTTCGAGACGAGCGTCAGGTCGTTCGGGATCCGGCCGGGAGATTTGATCACCGTAACGTATCTAAAGGAGGGGTTCGACCGGCAGGTATTCCGGGTGCTGACGATCGCACCGGGGGCGAACCACCGCACCTCCACCATTACGGCACAGATTCATGACGATGCTTGGTACGCCGACAGCAACGGACAGGCAACGTCGGCAAGCGGGGCCGGGCGCCAGGGCAGCGCCGGCACGGGCGTTCCCAATCCGCTGCTGGGTACTGTTCTGGATGCACAGGGCAACATCGAGTTCGGAATCGTGGAATCGACAACCACGGCGAGCGACGGCACGGTGCAAACGAACCTTCAGGTGGCGTTCGTGGCGCCAGCCGCCGCCGAGGCGGCGGGGCCAGGCATCCCGCTGCTGAGTCTGGCGGCGACACTAGGGACGGGGGGATCGCTGACCAGCGGCCAGACGCTTTACTACGCGGTGGCCGGGGTGGACGGGTCGGGGAACGAGAGCCTGCTTTCCTTCATTGTCCGGGCGATCACATTGAGCGACGGGAGCAGCGTCACCCTCAGCGGCCTGAGTTTTTCGCCCAGCACGGTGAGCTTCAACGTGTATCGCGGGAGCACGCCGGCGCAACTGTTCCGGATCGCTTCCAACCAGGCGATTGCCGGGCAGTTCACGGACACGGGGTTGAGCAAGCAGTTGATCGCTCCGCTGGACCCCAACTTCGACCACGCGAATTTTTATTGGCGGATGGAGTTGCAATCGGAGAACGCGGTGACGATTCACAGCGCGACGTCAGCGGGAAACGACGGGCTGCACATGACGGCAAACCGGTACGTCAACATGATCGCGCGGATTACCAGGGGACTGGGCGCGGGACAGGAGCGGGCGATCACGGCCAACACGGTCACGGAGGTGACGGTAACTCCTGCCTGGACGGTGATTCCGGATGCGACCAGCTTCTTCGTAGTGGCGGAGACGGGGTGGCAGTTTGGGGCATTGGCAAAGAGCAGCCCGGTGCAGTTCACGGTGCCGAACCGCAGTGGCGAGACGGTGCAGGTGTGCGGGCGGTCGGCCAACGTCAACGACCTGGAGTGTGCCGAGGAGCTATCGACGGTGACGCGGTGGCAAATCGGCGGCAGCGGCACGACCGACACGGATATTCCGCCGGAACCGTACTTCGGATTGGGAGCCGGGCCGAGCGGCGGCACGGTGGAGCTGAGCGGGGTGTCGTTTACCGATCTGACGAACACGACCACGATTTCAGCGGCCACGTTGACGATGCACTACTGGAACGAACTGGGCGGGCAGCCCAGCCTGGCGCTGGCGCAGGCGGCGGCCGCCACGGACACCACGCTGCAACTGAGCGCCGCCGGGAATGCGACGGCGGGAAGTTTTGTGCAGATCGACGCGGAGGTGGTCCGGGTGGACGCGATCGCCAACAACGGGACGCAATACCAGGTGACGCGGGGGATGCACACCAGCACAGCGGCGGCGCATGCCGCGCAGGCGGCGATCTACCAGTTGCAGGACATCACGGTCATCGCGGCATTCCCGCCGGACTTCTTCGGGAGCCCATACAGCGGAAGCTGGAGCCAGTCGGTGGCCCTGCCCGACGTGCGGGTGGCGAGCGCGGAGTTGTTCGTCACGAACGTCAAGGGCAACAGTCCGGTGCGGAGCATCTGCCTGACCAGCGCGGTGGACGGGGGGCTGCGGACGCTTTCGGGAGGCCAGTACTCGATTCAGGTGGACGGATATCTGGCGGTGGAAGATTCGGTGGCTCCGCCGTTGGTGGTGGAGGCAGCACACTCGGTGCGGGATGTCTTCGCGGTGCTGGGGACTGCGGCGGATGCGGAGGTGCGCCTTCGGGTGGACCTGAACGGCTCGCCGTATTGCACGCTATCGATTCCCGCGGGCACGACTACCTCGGCGGCTACCGACGGGAATAGCACGGGACCGCTGTTGTCCGGGGCGAAGGTGACGCTAGCGGTGCTGGCGGTGGGGCAGACCAATCCGGGAGCAGACCTGACGGTGCTGATTCGACTCTAATGGCGGAACAACTTACCA
>JBEKDV010000008.1:0-54071 GCA_050014175.1 Candidatus Solibacter sp.
GATACTTCGTGGCGCGATTCAACCGCCCGTTCGCGCGCTACGGCACCTGGAGCGGCAGGGAACGGCACGAGAGCGGCACGCTGCAGGCCGGCGCCAGCGGCATGCCGGGCGGGTACCTCGGGTTCGAGACGAGCGAGGGCGAGGAAATCTCCGTCAAGATCGGAACCTCTTTCGTCAGCGTGGAAGAAGCGCGGCGCAACCTGGAGGCGGAAATTCCGGGGTGGGACTTCGACCAGGTAGCCGCGGCGGCCGAAGCCGCGTGGAACCGCGCGCTCGGGCAGATTACCGTGCAGTCCGTCTCGGAGACGCGCCGCCGCGTGTTTTATACCGCGCTCTATCACAGCATGCTGGTGCCCCGCACCTTTAGCGACGCCAGCGGCACGTATCCCAAATTTGCCGGCGGCGGCAGCACGGAAACCGCCAAGGGCTTTACCTACTACTGCGATTTTTCCTTATGGGACACCTTCCGCAGCCTGCACCCGCTGATGACCATCATCGACCCGGTGCGCACGGCGGAGATGATGCAATCGCTGGTGGCTATGGGACAGCAGGGCGGATGGATGCCCATCTATCCCGCCTGGAACAGCTACACGCAGGAGATGATCGGCGACCACGCGGGGGCGGCGATCGGCGATGCCTACCTCAAGGGCATTCGCGGGTTCGATATTCAGGAAGCTTACAGGCTGCTGCGGCGCAATGCCATGGAGACGCCGGCTTCGCATGACGACTACCTTGACGGCCGCGGGCGCCGTGCGCTTTCGGATTATTTGAAATACGGATTCGTGCCGCTGGACAATCCCGTCACCGAGGCGTTTCACAAGGGCGAGCAGGTGAGCCGCACGCTGGAGTATGCCTACGACGATTTCGTGCTGGGGGAACTGGCCCGGGCGCTGGGCAAGAGCGAAGACGCGGCCCTGTTCCGCGCCCGCGCCATGAACTACCGCAACGTGATCGACCCGGCCACGGGGTTTGCGCGCGGCCGCCGTGCGGACGGCACCTGGATTTCGCCGTTCGATCCGGCCAAGCCGGCGCCCTACGTCACCGAGGGGCTGCCCTACCAGTACACGTTTTTCGTGCCGCAGGACATGGCCGGGCTGATCGCGCTGGTGGGCGGGAAGCAGGCGTTCATCGGCAAACTGGACGCCCTGTTTGCCGGCAAGTACTACGAGCACGGCAACGAACCCAGCCACCACATCGCCTACCTTTACGATTACGCCGGCGCCCCGTGGAAGACCCAGCAGCGCGTCCGCGAAGTGATGCGGACGCAATACACCGATGGGCCGTCGGGCCTGGCCGGCAACGAGGATGGCGGCCAGATGTCGGCGTGGTATGTGCTGAGCGCCCTGGGGATGTATCCCGTCGCGCCGGGAGTGCCGTCGTATGAGCTGGGTTCTCCGGAATTCGACCAGGCCACCATTCGCGTAGCGGGCGGAAAGCAGTTCACCATGCGCGCGCCGGGCGCTTCCGGGGGCCGGTTCTACATACAGTCGGCGAAGCTGAACGGCAAGCCGCTGAACCGGCCGTGGATCGAGCACCGGGAGATTGTAGCCGGAGGCGAGCTGGTCTTCGAAATGGGAACCGCGCCGAACGAGACGTGGGGCGCGGCTCCCGAGGACGCGCCGCCCTCGATCACTCCATCCACGGGAACGCGGTGATGCGCAGTTTGGCCGCGCCGTAGGGCACCAGCGTCACCATCTCTTCGGCGCGTTTGGAGGCGACCGGACTCACCGGCAGGACGCCCGGAGAATCGTCCACCAGCGTCCACTGCGGCAGGCGCCGCGCCTTCGTGGTAATCTCCACCGGCGACGCATCGGCGGTATATGGCTGGCGTGCCATCGCCTTCTCGGTCACCTGGAACGCGCCTTTCACCAGCGCGTAGTTCCAGGGGGTGGTGGGGTACACTTCCCAGTCCGCCGCCGGACCGGTCTGCTTGATTTTGTGCCAGCTTTCGCCGATCTTGAGCGAGTAGACCAGCGGGCCGCGCTCCACGGCGATGGAATTGTTAAACCACGTGGAGGTGCGCACCGCCATGGGAAAGCGCATTTCCACGCGGTCGCCGTTTTTCCATTCGCGCTCGATGCCCAGGAACTCGCCCGCTTTCACGCCGGCCACCGGCGCCCCGTTAACCGTCACGCCGGCCGCGGGGGCCCACGCCGGAATGCGCACCGCGAGCCGGAAGCGCCCCGTCCCCGTCATCTTCATGGCGAGCGTTACCGATTCGCGAAACGGATAATCGGTCTGTTCCTCAACGGTCACCGCCGTGCCGCCGCGCACCGTGGTAGTGACCTCGCTGGGACCATAGGCCACCGCCGCAAGGCCGCCATCCGCGGTCGCCATCCACAGGCTCGCCGCCAGCTTCGGCCAGCCTTGATGCATGTTTGCCGTGCAGCAGCCGAAATTCGGCTCCAGTCCGAAAATGTTGCTCTCCGGACCGTTGGTGGCCCAGCGACGATTGGAGATGGAACACACGACCTGGTTGGCCTGCTGATCGTACTGATGCGCCCACAGGTCGGCGCTCAGCGTCGCCGGCAGCGCGTTGTAGGCGATCTTTTCCAGGCGGTCGCCAAGCCCCGCGTCACCCAGGATCGCCATATCGGTCTCCAGCGAAAACATGGCTTCCACCACGGCGCACAACTCCGTTCCCTGGGAGGGATCGCGCCCGGCGTAGTGCTCGTCCGCGCTGAAGATTCCCGAGGGTTGGCCGTGATAGCGATCGAGCGCTTCGAACATTTGGTACAGGCTGTTGCGGTCGCCCTTGTCGCCGGTGAGGAGCCACCACACCGCAGCCGCTTTCATCGCCATGGCGTTGTTGACCCCGTGGGTGGAGAGATTGGTGGCGGCGCGCGGCACCTTTTCTTTGGTTTTGAAATCGGCGAACTGCGCCTCCCAATCGTGCCCCTGGGCGTGCAGTTTGCGCGCCAGGTCAAGCAGCGAGCGATCGCCATTGCGGTTGTAGAGCCAGAGCACGCTCAGCACTTCGTCGTGCCAGCGGAAGATGGCCCACTCCTTGAGCGGGCGCTCATCGAGGTGCCGCGCCTGGTAAGCGAAGTATTTTTCCATGAGCGGGATTACGCGCGCGTCTCCGGACGCTTCCTGGTACTGCATGAGCGCCTTGAGCATGACGTAGTTGGGCCACCAGTCCAGGTTCTTCACGGGACCGATGGCGCCATCGGGCTGCTGGTGAAGGAGCACCCAGTCCATCCACTTCTTCACCTTGGCGAGGAGGGCGGCGTCTTTGGTGAGATAGGCCAGCGGCACCAGGCCATCGAGGAAATACGGCCCGCGCTCCCACCCCTCGCCGCCGCCGCCCAGCCAGGCGCTCCCGGGACCGAGGTCCGGCCAGAATTCATCGAGATGCCCGCTCAGCCCTTGCGCCTGCAAGCGTAGTTGCTCCAGCAGCCAGCCCTTCGGCATCACAGAGCCCAAGGGCAGGGTGTTGAACGCGTTGGGCTGGAGCGGGCCGCGGTTGGCCACCGGCAGGTTGGCCGCCGACGCGCCGGGCGGGGCAAGCGCGGCCAGCGCCCACATCGATAACAGAGATCGCATGTGCATCCCCTCCAGTGTGCGAATCCCCCGGCCCGTATGCAAGTGGGCAGGGGGACAGACCACGCAATGCCCCAGTAGACATTGTTCTTTCGGATACTTGCGATACGTTCGCCATCGCTGCCATAGATTTCGAAATCGACACCAAGATGGCCATCCTCTTGTCGATATGCGCGAGAGATTGGCGTTTCGCCAAACGCGATGATAGTGCCCACGTTTATGAAGCTCACTCCGCCACCCGCTTCCCTGTCGTCCGCCGACTGGTTCAAATGGCATCGTCCACACAACGTCTTTTGTATTTGCCCTGCCAGGAAACGCGACGTAGACCGGCCGGGTTTCGACCGCCCCGCTGGCGAATCCCAGGCCCGCACCCCCGTAATCCATCCCCATTTCCGTGCGTCTACGATAGAGAATATGAAGGTGTGCCTGATTCTCCTCCTGCTCTGCACGCCGGGGTTCGCGCAAACGCCGCCCAAGAAGGCGCCGGCCAAGAAGGCCGCCGCGCCTAAGAAGGCCGATACCGCGCCTTCCCAGTGGCCCGTCGATTCGCTCACCGTCGAGGGCAACCACAATTACACCCGCGAGCAGGTGCTCGCCGTTGCCGGACTCAAGGTCGGGCAAATGGCAGGCAAGGCGGAGTTCGAGGCCGCCCGCGACCGCCTCACCGCCACCGGTATGTTCGAGACCGTGGGCTATAAGTTCGAGCCGGGAGCCAATAAACAAGCCTACGCCGCCAGCTTTCAAGTGACCGAGGTGGAACCCGCCTATCCGGTCCGCTTTGAGGAATTGGGCGCGCCCGACCAGGAAATCGACAGCGTACTGCGCGCCAAGGACGGGCTCTACTCCCCGGCCAAGCTCCCCGCCACCAAGCCGGTGATCGATCGCTACACCAACTGGATTCAGGAATTCCTGGCGTCGAAGGGGCTCACCGAAAAAATCGCCGGCAAGGTGACTCCGCTGGGCAACGAGCAGTTCGCCATCGTCTTTCGTCCGGCGCGCAATCTGCCGGCGGTGGCGCAGGTGACCTTTCAGGGCAATCAGGTCATCCCGCAGGGCGTACTGCGCGCAGCCGTCCACGGCACCGCCATCGGGTCGCCTTACACGGAGAGCGCCTTTCGCGAGCTGCTGAATAGTACGGTGCGCCCCGTGTACGAACAGCGCGGGCGGGTGCGCGTGACGTTCACGGAGGTGCGCGCCGAGCCGGTGAGCGACGTCGAGGGCGTGCACGTCTTCGTCAAGATCGACGAGGGCCAGAGCTACACATTGGGCAACGTGGCGATCGCCGGGCCGAGTCCGGTGGACCCCAGCGTGCTCATCAAGTCCGGCGATTTCAAAACCGGCGACGTGGCCAACTTCGACCGCGTCAACGAGGGCCTGGAGAAGATTCGCAAGGCCGTCCGGCGCGCCGGATACCTCGACGTCAAGGTCACCAGCGAGCGCGGCATCGACGACGCCAAGAAAGCCGTGGACGTGGCCGTCCGCATCGAACCCGGCGCCCAATACACCATGGGCAAGCTGACCATCGTGGGGCTCGATCTGAACGGCGAGGCCGAGATCATCCGCATCTGGACATTGAAAGAAGGCAAACCCTTGAACCCCGAGTATCCCGATTTTTTCCTCAATCGCATCAAGGAAGAGGCGCTCTTCGAGGGCCTGGGGGCCACCAAGGCGGACCTCAAGGTGGACGAGAAGCAGCACACGGCGGACGTCACCCTGACGTTCACCGGCGAAGATCCCACCAAGCAACCCGCACGCCGCGGCGGGCGCGGCGGGCGCGGGGGCGGGTACTGAATGCGGCTTCCTCACTCCGCGGCGCTGCTCGTGATCGATGTGCAGCGCGCCATCGATCACCCCAGTTGGGGCGAGCGCAACAATCCGCGGGCGGAGAGCAACATCGCCGCGCTGCTCGCCGCCTGGCGCGCCGCTGGACGGCCCATCTACCACGTGCGGCACGATTCCACCGAAACGCAATCGCACTATCGTCCGGGCCAGCCCGGCCACGAGTTTAAGGCGGAGGCGATGCCGTTGCACGGTGAGACGGTCATTGCCAAGCGGACCAACAGCGCGTTCATCGGCACCGATCTGGAAGCGCGCCTGCGGGCGGCTGGCGTGGGGACGGTCGTTGTCGCCGGGGTGATTACCAATAACTCGGTGGAGGCCACGGTGCGGATGGCGGGGAATCTGGGGTTTGAGACGTTCGTGGTGGAGGACGCGTGCTTCACCTTCGGACGCAAGGATTGGAACGGGATCTGGCGCACGGCGGCCGACGTGCACGCCATGAGTCTGGCCAATCTCGCGGGCGAGTATGCCACGGTAGTCCGCACAGCGGAGGTGCTGGGGGCGCTGGGCTGACCGCGGCCTCGCGTTTCAGCACGCGGGCCATCAGGCCTTCTTCCGGGATTTGCGCCCCTCAAATTGTCTCAGAGCCTCCCGGCGTATATCGTCCCAGTCCTGGCGCGTCATCTCGGTCGGCCCGCTACTTTGAATGCCTTCCATGAGCAAAGCTTCGAGTTTCTCCTGCGCCTTGCGCTTCTCATCGTCGCGGATGAGATCGCGAACGTATTCGCTGACGCTGCTGTAACGCCCCGATCCCACCTGGAGATCGACGAACTCCTTGAGTTGTTCCGGAAGAGAGATGTTCATCGTTTGCATCATGCACCTCGAGCCTTCTGGCCTCATGATACAACGAATGGCAAGAAATGGCAAATATTGGCGCTATCCCAGCTTCCACAGAATCTGCCGCAGCATCCCCAGAATCACTGGCACATCCCGCGCCGGGATCTCCAATCGCCGCACCAGCCGCCTGACCTTCTCCTCGCTGGAGACGGCCGTCACCGGGTTCACGTAGCCGCTCTTCCCCAGCGCCTCCAGCAGCCGCAAGGTGATCTGCTCGCTTTCCGCCGCGGTAGCCGAGGCGATCTTCACGGGTCGCGCGCCGGCCGCCTTGGGGTCGCGCGCCATCTCGTAGAGGCACAGCGCGACCGCCTGCCCCAGGTTCATCGAAAGGTCCTGGCCTACCGTCGGGATCCGCATCAGCCATTGACAGTGGCTCAGATCTTCGTTCGAAAGGCCGAATTTTTCGCTGCCGAAGACCAGGGCGACATCGGCGTTGGGCAGCACGCGCAGCATCAGGCGGGCGCCGTACTCCAGGCGCCGGATGGGGTGCTGCAATTCGCGGTGTCCCACGCTGGTAGTGCCCACCACCAGGCGGCAGCCGGCCACCGCCTCGGCGAGAGTCCCGAATTCCTCCGCTTTTTCGAGCAGCGGCGCCGCGCCCACGGCGGACCGCGCCTCGCGGAACGCCACATCGTACGGGCTGACCACGCACAGGCGCGAGAAGCCGAAGTTGGCCAGGGCGCGCGCGGCGGCGCCGATGTTGAGCGGATTGCGCGTCGCCACCAGCACGACGCGCAGATTATTCTTCCAGTTGGCGGCGATGCTTCGATCCTATCTTAATATCGAAGCGCGCGGAAACCTGCTATTCTGCCGAGTGAAGCGCCACGCGCGTTTGCGCGGGGTAGTGTGCGGCCGCTCACGAATGAATCCGGAATCTGTAACCCGATTTGACAACGAAACCCCAAACCCCCTAAACTAAATACTTTGCAACCGCGAATAGCTGGAGACGTGTGTCAATGAGTACCGAGTTCCCCACAAAGAATGGGATTATCCGCCAGTGGCATCTCATCGATGCCCAGGATGTCGTCCTGGGCAAGCTGGCAAGCAAGGCCGCTATGGTGTTGATGGGTAAGACGAAACCCAGCTACACCCCGTTCATCGACGCGGGCGATCACGTCATCGTGATCAACGCCGCCAAGGTGAAGGTAACCGGCCGCAAGGAAGAGGATAAGCTTTACCGTCATTTCACCGGGTATCCCGGCGGACTGGTGGAAAAAAGCTTGAAGCGGGTTCGCGCCGAAAAGCCGACCCGCCTGGTGGAGGATGCCATCGCCGGTATGCTCCCCAAAAACAAGCTTGGCAAACAGATGTTCCGGAAACTGAATGTCTACGCGGGTGACCAGCATCCGCACGCGGCGCAGCAACCCGTCGCGTTGACCATCAAATAGCGAGCAGGAAGGTAACGGTTAGTGGCAGCTACTTTAGTTCAATATTTGGGTACGGGCCGCCGCAAGAGATCGGTGGCTAGAGTGTTCTTACGGCCCGGTACGGGCGAGATCAAGGTGAACAACCGCGCGTTCGAGAATTACTTCCCCACGGAAAGTACGCGCTTCGTGGTTCGGCAGGCGCTGGCTGCCACCGAGACCACGGACAAGTTCGATCTGCTGATCCTCGCCAATGGCGGAGGCGTCGCCGGACAGGCCGGCGCATGCCGTCTCGGTATTTCCCGGGCTTTAGTGGAGTTCAACGCGGAACTGCGGGGGCGGTTGAAGAAGCTTGGCTTTTTGACCCGCGACCCGCGGCAACACGAGCGCAAGAAGTACGGTCAAAAAGGCGCGCGCAAGCGGTTCCAGTTCTCCAAACGTTAAGTTCCCGCGAGGCCTGGATGGCGGTTGGTTCACCTTCCGGGCTTTGCTATCTTTCAACCGGCATCCGGCTCCGGACGCCCGCGTAAATCTCGCTTTGGACCGCGCGGGATGTGGAGCACGTAATTTTTAGGAGTTAATTTGCCTGCAATCTCAATGAAGGAGTTGCTCGAAGCCGGCGTTCACTTCGGGCACCAGACCAAGCGCTGGAATCCGAAGATGAAAGAATACATCTTCGGCGAACGCAACGGCATTTACATCATTGACCTTCAGAAGACGCTGAAGATGTTCAAGGACGCCGCCCGGTTCGTCGGCGAAATGGCCGCACAGGGCAAGAATGTCCTCTTCGTCGGCACCAAGCGCCAGGCGCAGGAAGCCATCGCCGAAGAGGCCAACCGCTGCTCGATGTACTACGTCAACCAGCGGTGGCTGGGCGGACTGCTCACCAATATGCTGACGGTCCAGAAATCCATCAAGCGCCTCAAGGAACTGGAAGGCATGGCGTCGGTGGAAGGCGGCTATGCCGGCCGTCCCAAGAAGGAAGTCATTCGCCTGGAACGCGAGCGCAAGCACCTCGATACCAACCTGGCGGGCATCAAGGACATGCCCGGCCTGCCCGACGTCCTCTTCGTGATCGATTCCAATAAGGAAGCCATCGCCGTCAAGGAAGCGCGCCGCCTGGGGATTCCCGTGGTCGCCATCGTCGACACCAATTGCGATCCCGACGAAGTCGATTGGGTGATTCCGGGCAACGATGACGCCCTGCGCGCCATCCGCCTTTTCGCCAGCAAGATCGCCGATGCCGTAGTCGAAGGCCGCGCTCTGGCTACCGAACACGATTTCACGGCCGACAAGATTGTCAGCGACGAAACCCCTGCCGAGGAAGGCATGATGGAGTACACCGAGTACGTGGACCCCAAGTATGCCGAGAAGATCATGGCGGAGAGCATGAGCATGGCCGAAGAACCGGTCCCGGCTTCGCAGCGTAAGGGGCCCTCTTCGGAGTTGGAACCGGCTGACGAGCCTATGGTCACCGAAGGCAGCGTTTAGAATTCCCCCGCGGGGCATCCCAGGCGGGATGCCCGTCCGGGCTGCGAGCCGCCCGGCGAAAGGAACCCAGGAAAATATTATGGCGGAAATTACCGCGTCACTAGTCAAAGCACTCCGCGAGCGCACCGGCGCCGGAATGATGGAATGCAAGAGCGCCCTGGTGGAAGCCAAGGGCGACCTCACCGAAGCGGAAGTGGTACTGCGCAAGCGTGGCATCGCGTCGGCCGGCAAGAAGGCTTCGCGCGCCACCAAGCAGGGTCTCATCGGCACCTACATCCATCACGGCGGCCAACTCGGCGTCATGGTGGAAATCAATTGCGAGAGCGATTTCGTGGCCCGCACCGACGATTTCCAGGAGCTCGTGCACGATGTCGCCATGCACATCGCGGCGGCCGATCCGCGCTTCATCCGCAAGGAAGATGTCACCGCCGACGTGATCGAAAAGGAAAAGGATATCCAGAAGGCCCGCGCCCTCGCCGAGGGTAAGCCCGAAAAGGTGATCGAAAAGATCATCGAGGGCCGCATGTCCAAGTTCTACGAAGAGATCTGCCTGCTCGAACAGCCGTTCGTCAAGGAAGCCACTCTCACCGTGGGACAACTGGTGAAGACCAAAATCGCCAAATTGGGCGAGAACATCAGCGTGGCCCGCTTCGTGCGTTTCAAGGTCGGCGATTCGCAGGCGGCGGAATCCGGCAGTGAAACCGCCGCAGCCGAGTAGGCGATGCCGGTCTATAAGCGCATCCTGCTAAAACTGAGCGGCGAGGCGTTGGCCGGCACGGCCACCTTCGGCATCGACGCGGACCGGGTGCGAACTCTGGCTCGCGAAGTCGCCGACGTTGTGGCCGGCGGCGTTCAGGTAGGTGTCGTGGTGGGCGGCGGCAACATCTTTCGCGGTGTCGCCGCGGCCGCCCACAGCATGGACCGGGTCACCGGCGACCACATGGGCATGCTGGCCACCGTGATCAATGCGCTGGCCCTCAGCGACGCTCTCGAACAGATGGGAATTCCTACGCGCGTCATGAGCGCCATCGAAATGCACCAGGTGGCGGAGCCCTACATCCGGCGCCGCGCCATCCGTCACCTCGAGAAGGGGCGGATCGTCATCTTCGCCGCCGGCACTTCCAATCCCTACTTCTCCACCGATACCGCGGCCACCCTGCGGGCCCTCGAAATCAAGGCCGATGTCATCGCCAAAGCCACCCGCGTGGACGGGGTCTACGACAAGGACCCGCTCAAGTTCCCCGACGCCGTCAAGTTTTCCGAAATCTCGTACCTGGAAGTCCTTTCGCGCGCCCTCGGCGTCATGGACGCCACCTCCATCGCCATGTGCCGCGACAATAAGCTCCCCATCATTGTTTTCAATTTGAATACGCCAGGCAATATAATGCGTATGTCGATGGGTGAAACCATCGGCACTGTAATTCATTAGCCGTAACGCGTTACGAAAGACACATCGCTATGAAGACAGAACAGCATGCAGCACCCAGCGGTCCCGTGTTCAACTCGGTGAAAGAAGTCGAGGTAAGCCTCAAGACCAGAATGGAAAAGGCGCTCTCCGACCTGCAACACGACATGGCCACCATTCGCACCGGACGAGCGTCGTTAAGCATTCTGGACAACCTCCGGGTGGACTATTACGGAACGCCTACGCCGCTCAACCAGGTGGCCAACCTGCACGTCCCCGAACCGGCCCTCATCACCATCCAGCCGTGGGACGTCTCCCAGATCGGACTGATCGAGAAGGTGATCCGCACCAGCGATCTGGGCCTTAACCCGGCCAACGACGGCAAGATCATCCGCCTGCCGATACCGCCGCTCACCGAAGAGCGCCGCAAGGAGCTGGTCAAGAAGCTGCACGGGGTGGCCGAGCACCACCGCGTGGCCGTGCGCAACATCCGCCGCGACGGCAACGAAGCCGTGAAGAAGTTGGCCAAGGACAAGAAAATCACCGAAGACGACGACAAGAAGGCGCACGACGAAATCCAGAAGATGACCGATACCTATATGGGCAAGATCGACGCGGCCTCCAAGACCAAGGAAAAGGACATCCTGGAGATTCGCTAGACCGTCCAGTTCCAAAAGCCTCCGCGCCGCGGCTCTCCCCTTGAGAACTGCGGCGTTTGTGTCTGGGGCCGAGTGAATTAATGGCAGACGATTCCAATCGATGGTTCACCCTGCGGGTGCCGGCTTCCAGCGCCAACCTGGGGCCGGGCTTCGACGCCCTCGGGCTCGCCCTGGGCGTCTACCTCACCTGCCGCTTCCGCCGCAGCCAGGCGCTCTCCATTCACGCCTCCGGCCGCGATGCCGCGTCCATCCCCGGCACCAGCGACAACCTGATCTGGCAGACCGCACTCTCCGTGGCCCTGGCTCACGGCAAGACCATGCCACCCATCGAACTGCATATCCACAACGAAATTCCGCTCGGCAAGGGGATGGGGTCGAGCGCGGCGGCGCTTACCGCCGGCGTGGTCATCGCCGACGAGTTGCTGGAACTCGGCTGGAAGCCGCTGCGCATTCTCGACGAAGCCGCGCGCCTCGAAGGCCACCCGGATAACGTGGCGCCCTGCACGCTGGGCTCGATCGTGGCCAGCGCCATCGATTCCGGTGGCGTGACCCGCGCCGTCCGCCTGGACCTGCCGAAGGGTTTCGACCTGGCCATCGTGGTCCCGGACTTCGACCTGCCCACCTCCAAGGCGCGCGCCGTGCTGCCCTCCGGCTACAGCCGCGAGGACGCCGTCTTCAACGTGCAGCGCGCCGCGCTGCTCATTGCCGCCCTCGCCACCGGCACCACGTCCGTTTTCCCTGCCGCCATCGAAGACCGCTTCCACCAGCCCTACCGGGAAGCCCTGGTCCCGGGGCTGCACGAGATCCTCCGGCTGCGCGCTCCGGGCCTGTTGGGCTGCGCTCTCAGCGGCGCCGGCCCGTCCATTCTGGTCTTCTTCGAACGCGGTTATGAAAGCGTCTGCGGCCTTGTGGTCCAAATCTTCCGCCTCCACGGCCACGAAGCGGAGACCATCCATTGCAGCATCCCCGAGTGCGGCTTCGAACTCACGTAGGACAGGCCTCTGGATGCTTGAGGGCATCGTTTCCCAACTCCCCGACGCCGACGCACGCCGCAAGCCGTTGACCACGCTCGCCACCAGGCTTAAAGCTACGGGACTGGAAAGCATCAGGAGCGAGCACTACGAAGGCGGCCACTGGCTCGGCAGCTTCGCCGTCTATCTGGTGAGCGGGCGAGGGCTGCGCTAGCTGGCGGTGACACCAACATTTAAAATATTTGAATCTGCTAACACCATGGTTGATCAACGACATACAGGCAGTTGCACGCCTCCCCCATCACTTCCCGCACCTCGGTGTGCCATCCTGAACGTAGAGGGGAGGTCGCTCCCCGTTCTCCTTGTTGAAAACAGCCGCGAGGCGGGACAAGTTTGTCCCGCTCCCGGTGCACCTCGTTGACTCTTTCAATCCGTCGGTGGGGCATGCTTCAGCCTGCCATCCGAGCGAAGCTCGGACTTCTTTCTCCGCGCTCTCTGCGTTGAATCGCATCCCTCGAACTCCCACCACTCACCTTCTCAACGCCGTCATCGGGGCGATCCGCGTGGCCCGGAATGCCGGCAGCCACGTCGCCGCCAGCGCCACCGCCGAGAGGAACAATCCGGCCAGCACAAAACTCGCCGGATCCGCCGCGTCCACCCGGAACAGCATGCTCGCCACCATGCGCGTGGTCGCAAACGCGGCCACCGCGCCCACCGCCATACCTGTCGCGGCCAGCGCCATTCCTTGCCCCACCACCATCGCGATCACGTTCCCGGGCCTGGCGCCCATCGCCATCCGGATGCCAATCTCCGGGATCCGCTGGCTCACCGTGTACGACATCACGCTGTAAAGTCCCATTGCCGCCAGCAGCAGGCACATCAGCCCCAGCGCCCCCATCAGGTTGGCCGCCACCTTCTGTCCGAAACTCGCCACCTGCGTGTACTCCGCCAGGGGAACCGCATGGAATGCCGCCATGTTCGGGTCGGTTTCCATTACCGCGCGCCGCAATAGCGGGATGGCCTGCACCGGTTCGCCCGCGGTCCGCACCAGAAAGTAAAGTTCCGGGCTGCCCCTATAGAATTGCTGGAATGCCACGTACAAATGCGGGCTGGGCGGTTCCGTGGGGCTGAAGTATTTGCTGTCCCTTGCCAGCCCCACTACCGTAAACGACCTGCCGTACGCCCGCACCTTACGCCCCAACGGATTCTGTCCGTGGAAGAACCGCCTGGCAAACGTCTGGTTGACAATCATTACCGGTTCGCCCTTCCGCTCGTCGCGCGTGGCGAAATCGCGGCCTTCCAGCAGCGGAATCTGCACCGTGTCAAAGTATCCTGGAGATACCAGGGCAAAGTTCACGTTGGTCGCTTCACCCTGCGCCGGCGTGTATCCGTCTACCCTTACGTTGATCCAAGGGCCGGCCGTGACGCTCAGCGGCACGAAATTCGTATAGCTCACCGTCTCCACTCCCGGAGTTGTCAGCATCCGCTCCTTCAGCCGCAACGAGAACTGCTCGATCTGCTCCCCCGTATAGTTCGCGCTTTCCGCGAAAAATCGCCCGAACAGAACGTTCGACGCATTGAACCCCGGGTGGATCGCCCGGATATTGCGAAAGCTCCTCACGAATAATCCGGCGCCCACCAGCGCCACCATGGCCAATGCCACTTCGCCGATTACCAGCAGGCTCCGCGTCCGCCGCGAGGCCGCCCCGGCCGTGTCGCTGCGGCTGCCTTCCTTCAGAACTTCGTTCAGGTTGGAGTGGAATACGAACAGGGCCGGAGAAGCCCCCGAAATCAACGCCGCCGTCACACAAGCCAAAGCGGTGAATGCGAGTATCCGGCCATTCAACGCGGCCGTCACCGTGATCGGCAGTCCGACGCTCGGCACCATCGTCAGCAGCGACCCCTGCATCCACAGCAGCATCAGCAGCCCCGCGCCGGCCCCCGCCGCCGAAAGCACCAGAGTTTCGGTGAGCACCTGCGTCGCCACCCGCATTCGGCCCGCGCCCAGGGCGAAGCGTATGCCGAACTCTCTCTGTCGCCCGACCGACCGCGCCAGCAGCAGGTTGGCCACGTTGGCGCAGACAATCAGCAGGACCACGAACGAAACCGCCAACAGGATGACCAGCGGCGCGCGCAGTAGTTCATTCACGCCGTTGTGCTCTTCCCACGTGGGCAGGATGGTGGCGCTCACCCCGCGATTCGTCTTCGGGTTGGCCGCGGCCAGGCTGGCCGACAGGGCCATCGCTTCGGCGCGCGCCTGCGCCATCGGTACCCCCCTACGAATCCGGCAGATCGCGTCCAGCATGCCACGGTCGCCCCGGTCGCGAAAGGTCGAGTCCGACAACTCTCCCAGGGTTGCGCCCATGGTGACTGGCACCCAGAATTCGTATTGCATCACCGGCGAGGTGCCGCGGAACTCCGCCGGCACCACCCCCGCAATCGTCAGCGCGTGCCGGTTTACGCGCATGGTCTTTCCTACGATGGCCGGATCGGAGCGGAAGTAGCTGCGCCACAGCCGTGCGCTGATCACAATCACCGGGTACGCGCCCAGGCTGTCCCCAGCCTCTTCCCGCGTGAAGATCCGGCCCATCAGGGGCTTGACCCCCACTACCTCGAAATAGTTGCCCGAGACCAGCTCTCCCCACGCCAACTGCGCCCGCGGCGCATCGCCCAGCGTGAAGGCGCATTGACGGCGTACCGCCAGCCCGGCGAGCCCTCTCAGACCGTCGCGATAATCGCGATAGTCGAGCCAGGAAACCGCCGTGCCTCCGTTGGGCGCTCCCGCCGTCACCATCTCCAGCGCCGCCAGTTCCTCGCCGTGGCTGGTGCCCGGATATGGGTGTAGCAGCACCCCATCGATCCAGGAAAAGACCGTCGTGGTGCTGGCGATTCCCAGTCCCAGGGTCATGACCGCCACACAAGCAAACCCGGGGCTGGCGGAGAGCACCCGGAACCCGAATCGAACGTCCTGCCATAGGTTGCGCATCACGTCATTGCATACTGCAATCCAAGCGCATCGCCAAGTCATTGATTCTAAATTGCATCCCACCCGGAGCATGAGCGCTCGTGGCATCCGGTTGTCCGATACCGGACACTACGGCGATGCCCAGTTCACAAACAAAAAATAATCTGTAACCCACTGAACCACCAACACTTAGAATCATCAAAACGGCCCCGGCACCCCCGTTTTTCGCCGGTTGCCATTTAGCACCACAAGCGGGACAAGTCACCCCTCCCGGTACCACTTCAGCAGCGCCACCGTCGAACTGTCGTCCTCCGGCAGCGGCGCGTCCTTCGCCAGCGACGGCAGAATCTCCTGCGCCAGCACCTTCCCCAACTGCACTCCGTACTGATCGAACGGATTGATGTTCCACACCACGCCCTGCGTGAACACGCTGTGCTCGTACAGCGCCACCAGCGCCCCCAGAATCGCCGGCGTCAGCCGCTCCGCCAAAATGGTATTGCTCGGCCGGTTGCCTGCGAAGTTCCGGTAAGGCTGCCCCGCCGGCGCCGCCTGCCCGAACGCCAGCGCCTTGCTCTGCGCGAACACGTTGGCCATCAGCAGATCGTGATGCCTGCCCAGCGGGTTCAGCGTCTGGCGAAAGCCGATAAAATCGCAGGGCACCAGCTTCGTCCCCTGGTGTATCAATTGGTAGAACGAGTGCTGTCCGTTGGTCCCCGGCTCGCCCCAGAAGATCGGCCCCGTCTGGTAATTCACGATGGCCTCCCCGTCCAGCGTCACCCCCTTGCCCGAACTCTCCATGGTGAGCTGCTGCAGGTACGCCGGGAAGCGCTTCAGGTACTGATCGTAGGGCAGCACCGCTACCGTCTGCGCGCCGAAAAAGTTGTTGTACCAGACCGTCAAAAGCCCCATCAGCACCGGCAGATTCTTTTCCCACGGCGCCGTCCGGAAATGCTCGTCCATGGCGTGGAATCCGGCCAGCATCGCGCCGAAATTCTCCACCCCAATCGCCATCATCGTCGATAGCCCGATCGCCGAATCCATCGAGTAGCGCCCGCCCACCCAGTCCCAGAACCCGAACATGTTCTCCGTGTCGATGCCGAACTCCGCCACCTCTTCCGCCGCCGTCGAGACCGCCACGAAATGCTTCGCCACCGCCGCCTTGCCGCCGCCCAGCTTCTTCAGCACCCACTCCTTCGCCGATTCCGCATTCGCCAGCGTCTCCAACGTGGTGAACGTCTTCGACGCCACGATGAACAGCGTCTCCTCCGGCGCCAGATCGCGCGTCGCTTCGCTGAAATCCGTTCCGTCCACGTTCGATACGAAGCGGAACGTGAGATCGCGCTGGCTGTGGTGCCGCAGCGCCTCGTACGCCATCACCGGTCCCAGATCGCTGCCGCCGATCCCGATGTTCACGATGTTGCGGATCGGCTTTCCCGTATGCCCGAGCCATTCGCCCGCCCGCACCTGCCGCACGAATGCCGCCATGTGCTCCAGCACCTGGTGCACCGCTTCGCCCGCCTCCGGCACCGCTGCCGCTGCCAGACATTGGCCCCGCGGCGCGCGTAGCGCCGTGTGCAGCACGCTGCGCTTCTCCGTCGAGTTGATCTTATCCCCCCGGAACATCCCGTCGATGCGCTGCCGCAGCCCGCACTCTTCCGCCAGCCCCACCAGCAGCCGCAGCGTCTCCTCGGTGATCCGGTTCTTCGAGTAGTCCAGATACAGTCCCGCCGCCTCCGCGCGCATCCGCTCGCCCCGCCCCGCATCTTCGTCAAAAAGTTCTTGCAGCCTGCGCTCTCTAATCTGTTGGTAGTGAGCCGCCAGCGCTTTATACGACGCCCGATCGGTGAGCATAAAAGCCATCTTATCGCGTGGCGCCGCCATCTTCACCGATCGTCTATGATTAGTACTGAAGGCAGCGGCGAAATGACGAATACTCAACTATATCTGGCGATCGGCGTCCCGATCTTGTTCAACGGCCTGCTGTTTGTGTTCGGATTCACCATGCTGCTCACCAAGGTGAACCATCTGGAAAGCAAGTTCGATGCCAACTTTAATTTGCTGGTGGGCAAGCTGATGGAGCTGGACAGCCGGATGTCGAAGGTAGAAGCCAAATTGGGGATTGGCTGATTAGCTCTCCATCCCCATCTGAGTCAGCCGATACCGCAGCGCATTCCTGGTCAGCCCCAACAGCCGCGCCGCCTGACTCTTATTCCCGTCCGCCCGCCGCAGCGCTTCCTTGATGATGTCCTGCTCGTACTGATCCAGGCTCAACCCCTCCGGCAGGAAATGCGAATCGCCCTGCGCCTTCGGCCGCGGCGCGCTCTCCAGTTTGATGTCGCCCGCGTCCAACTGCGTTCCCGTGGCCATCACCAGGCTGCGCTCGATCACGTTCTCCAGTTCCCTCACATTGCCCGGCCAGTGGTACGCCACCAGTTTTTCCATCGCCGCCTCGGTGATCGACTCCACCCGGCACCCCGCATCCGGCGCCAGCTTGCGCACGAAGTGATTGGCCAGCGCCGGAATGTCCACCTTGCGCTCGCGCAGCGGCGGAATGTTCAGCGGCACCACGTTCAGCCGGTAGTATAGGTCCTCGCGAAACGTACCCTGCTCCAGCGCCGCGCGCAGATCCTGGTTGGTCGCCGCCACCAGGCGTATATCGATGTGCCGCGTCACGTTGCTTCCCAGCCGCTCGAACTCGCGCTCCTGCAAAACCCGCAGCAGCTTCACCTGAATCGGCGCCGGCACGTCGCCGATCTCGTCCAGAAATACCGTTCCCGTGTCCGCCTGCTCGAACTTGCCCGGCTTGGTCGTCTGCGCGCCCGTGAACGCGCCCTTCTCGTAGCCGAAGAGTTCGCTCTCCATCAGATTCTCCGGCAGGGCCGAGCAGTTGATCTTCACCAGCGGACGGTCCTTGCGCGGCGAATGGAAGTGAATGGCGCGCGCGATCAGATCCTTGCCCACGCCGCTTTCGCCCGTCAATAGCACCGTGGCGCGCGTCGGCCCCACCCGCTCGATGGCCGCGAAAATCTCCTGCATCGCTTCGCTCCGCCCGATGATGTTGTCGAACTCGTAACGCCGCCCCAGTTCCGCCTTCAACTGGCGATTCTCGTCGCGCAGTTCGCGCACTTCCAGCGCTTTGTGGACCACCTGCATCAGGTGGTCCAGGGAAAACGGCTTGAGCAGGAAATCCGTGGCGCCGGCCTTCATGGCTTCCACCGCCGTTTCCACGCTGCCGTAGGCCGTCATCATGACCACCGGCACCTGCGCGTTCTGCCGCCGGATCAGCGCCAGGAACTCCTGCCCGTCCATTCGCGGCAGCTTCAGGTCGGTCAGCACCATGGCGGCGCGGTCCACCAGCTTCAATCCCTCTTCCGCGCTGGCCGCCTTGTCCACATCGAAGCCGGCGGACATCAGTTGCAGTTCCAGCACGCGGCGGAGTTTCTCTTCGTCTTCGACAACCAGAATTCGCTTCTTCATTCGGCGGGGGTGGAGGGCGCCGGATCCATGGGCAGCGAGACGCAGAAGATGCTCCCTTTGCCGGGTTCGCTCTCCACTGCTATCTTACCGCCGTGCTCGTCCACGATCTTGGCCACAATCGCCAGGCCCAGCCCCACTCCCTCCGGCTTGGTGGTGAAAAACGGATTGAAAATGTCCTTCATCTGCCCCGCCTCGATGCCCACTCCGCGGTCGATCACGGCGATCTCCGCCGTGCGCCCTTGGGCGCGCGTCTTCACCGTCACCGTGCCTCCGCGGGCCGTCGCCTGCGCCGCGTTCAGCACCAGGTTGTAGAACACCCGCTCCATCAACTCCGCATCGAAGGCAAAGGGCGGAATCTCCGGCGCGTAATTGCGGTAGACCGCGATCCCCGGCGCTTCCCGCTCCGCTTCCGCGATCGCCCGGTCCAGCAGGTGCGCCAGGTCCGCCCTCTCCAGGCGCAGCTTCAGCGGGCGCGCGAATTGCAGAAACCGCGTGACCAGCGAATTGGTGCGGTCCACTTCCGTGGAGATGAATCCCGCCAGTTCGCGCGTCACTTCGTTCTCCGCGCTGAGTTGCCGGTTCAACATCTCCGCCGACGCCTTGATCGTGCCCAGCGGATTGCGCAGTTCGTGTGCCAGCCCCGCCGTGAGCTGTCCCAGCGCCGCCAGTTTGTCGCTTCTCCGCACCGCTTCGTGCGCCTCCATCACCTGGCGGTTGGCCTCCGTCAGATGTTCCGCCGTGCGCCGGTGCTTCTCGCTCTGCTCGCGCAACGCCTCCGCCAGCACATTCGCCAGGTTGCCCACCATGAACAGGCACACCAGCCGCTGGATGAATACCTCGATCTCCGGCCGCTCCAGAACGAACTTCTCCCAATCCAGGAAGAGCAGGAAAGAGAGATAGGCGCCGGCGGCCAGCGCCGTGAATACCAGGGTCCCCGCCAGGCCGGATACCGTGGCCGCCGATACCACCGGCAGCAGCAGCAACAGCCAGAAGTTGCTCTGAATCCCCCCCGTATAGGCGATCAACAGGTAGACCAGCACCAGTTTCAGCAGGATCCAGGCGCCCCGCCCGCGCGCCGAACCGAGCGCCGGGATCTTCGGCTCCAGCACCTGCACCAGTCCGAGGGCCACCAGCGGAACCACTACGAACACGTCCAGAATCTCGCTGGTGGCGGCGAGAGCGACAAACAACGGGATCCAGACGAAATCCTGCGGACGGATCAGCCGGAACCAGCCGGAGAATGGACTTTCGGGCACGCGAGATATCCCAGTCGGGATTATGCCACAATGTGAAAGAAAGTCCCATGTCCAACCCAAGCATGCTGGATGAGGATCGGCCTGTCGATCCGAAGTCCCCAACCACCAACGAGCCTGACGAGTCTTTTGGCGATATTCTCTCCCAGTACGAACAGTCGCACACCCATCGCACACGCGAAGAGGGCAAGCGCGGACTGGAGGGCACCGTGGTCGCCATCACCGGCGAATCGGTCTTCCTCGATATCGGCTACAAGACCGAAGGCACGATTCCCCTGGCGGAGTTCCAGGCTGCCGGCGACTCGCCCAAGGTCGGCGACAAGATGCCGGTCTCCATCAAGGGCCGCGACCAGGAGGGCTACTACGAGCTTTCCCGCATCAAGGTGGAGCGGCCCAAGGACTGGTCCGCGCTGGAGAAGGTCTTCGCCGACAAGTCCCCCATCGCCGGCGTGGTCTCCGCCGTGGTGAAAGGCGGCGTCAGCGTGGATGTGGGCGTGCGCGCCTTCATGCCGGCGTCGCGCTCCGGCGCCAGAGATGCCGCCGAAATGGAAAAGCTGGTCGGCCAGGAAATCCGCTGCCGCATCATCAAGCTCGATGTCGCCGATGAAGACGTGGTGGTGGACCGCCGTGCCGTCCTCGAAGAGGAAGAGCGCGCCAACAAGGACAAGCGCTACACCGAAGTCAAGGAAGGCGAGACCGTGCACGGCACGGTGCGCAGCCTGACCGATTACGGCGCCTTCGTCGATATCGGCGGCGTGGATGCCCTGCTGCATGTGGCCGACATCTCCTGGGGCCGCGTCAACAAGCCCGCCGACGTCCTCAAGGTCGGCGACAAGATCGAGGCGCGAATCCTCAAGGTCGATCCCGCCAAGAAACGCATTTCGCTCGGGCTCAAGCAGCTCCAGCCGCACCCCTGGGACCTGGTCGCCGAGAAATACAAAGTCGCCGAGCGCGTTAAGGGTACCGTGACGCGCGTCACCGATTTCGGCGCTTTCGTCGAACTGGAAAAGGGCATCGAAGGCCTGGTGCATCTTTCCGAGATGTCCTGGTCCAAGAAAGTGCGCAAGCCATCCGACGTGGTCAACCCCGGCGATTCGGTGGACGTGGTGGTGCTCGGCGTCAATGCGCCGGACCGCCGCATTTCGCTCGGCCTCAAGCAGGCGCTGGGCGATCCCTGGGCCGACGCGGCGCAGAAATACCCCGTGGGCTCGGTGGTCGAGGGCCCGGTGACCAGCATCCAGAAGTTCGGCGCGTTCGTGCAAGTGGCCGAGGGCGTCGAAGGCATGGTCCACGTGGGCGATGTCAGCGCCGAGAAGCGCATCAATCATCCCCAGGATGTGCTGCACGCCGGGCAGGTGGTCAAGGCGCAGGTGCTCGAACTCGATGTCGAGAAGCGCCGTCTGCGTCTCGGCATGCGGCAGTTGATTCCCACCAGTCTCGACGAATACATCGCCGAGCACAAGGAAGGCGACGTGGTGACCGGCCGCATGACCGATATTTCCGGTTCGCGCGCCAAGGTGGAACTGGGCGAAGGCGTCCACGCCACCTGCCGGTTGAGCGCCGAGACGCCCAAGGATGAAGAGAAATCCAAGCAGGAAAATGTCGATTTGTCTTCTTTGACCTCCCAGTTGCAGGCCCGCTGGAAGAGCGGCCAGGGCGGCGGCGGACCTAAAGGCGAAGGCCCGCGCAGCGGCCAGATCCGCAGCTTCCGCATCAGCAAGCTCGACCCGGCGACGAAAAAAATCGAACTGGAGCTCGTGTAACTGCTCCGCTCAATTCAATTCGGGATCGGTCGGGATCGCTCCGTCGCCTTGTTCCGCCGCGGGCGCTTGCGGGGGCGGCTGCGTTTCGGCGGCCGGCTGCTCCGGTTTGGGCAGATAAGCCGGGAAGCGGGCGATCATGGCTCCGAAGATCACGTGCCCGAAGGCGGTGCTGCCCTCGGCGTGCAGCAGCCACACCAGCGGCATCACGGTTTGGCCGAGCGAGCGAAACCACAGGTAGTACCAGCCCACCGAACAGAGCACGCCCACGAGGACCGTGCCCAGGCCGGTGAAACGATGGCGCACGGCCAGGGCGAACCCCGCGCCCAGCAGGCTGTAGACCAGCAGGTAGAGCGCGATACCGCTCAAGGTGCTGAAGCCGAAGCCGGTGCGGATGGCGGCGCCGCCGTGAAATACGCTGGCCATCAGGTTTTCCGCTGTCCAGAAGCTGCGGCGCTGCCCCATCGCGCTCAGACCCAGCCACGCCAGCATCCAGCAAATACCGATCATGCCCGCCTGCAGTCCCGCCAGGAAGACTGCCAGGGGGTTCGCCGGCCGCTGCGCCGTGCTAGCATTCATAAGTTTCAGCCTATACTGACCAGAAGACTAAAGGCAAAGTAAAATCCATGCGGCGTGTAGTCATTACAGGGATTGGCGCGGTCAGCCCGAACGGAATCGGGCGGGAACGCTTTTGGGAAGCCACGCGGAACGGCGTGAGCGGAGTCCGGCGGATCACCCGCTTCGACCCTTCCGCATACCAGGTACAGGTGGCCGGCGAAGTTCCCGACGAGTTCGACGAGAAAAAGTACGTGGAGATCAAGGACCGCCCGCACGTCTCGCGCGCCGTCCCGCTGGCCGCGGCCAGCGTGGCCGAGGCCGTGGCCGATGCCGGGCTCGACGTCGCCGCCATGGGCCGCGACGAGCTGCGCGGCATCGGCGTCATCGTGGGCTCCGGCGGCGGCAGCCAGGATTTCACCGAAGAACAGTACCGGCTTTTTTACGCCGGCCTGATCAAGCAGTGCAGCGTGTACACCATCCCCACCGGCACCATCGGCACGCTGGCCAGCGAAGTCTCCATGCGGTTCGGGTTCCGCGGGCTGAGCCACATCGTTTCCACCGGCTGCACGTCCTCCACCGACGCCATGGGGTACGCCTACCGCAACATTCAGATGGGCGTGTTGGACACCATTGTGACGGGCGGCGTGGATTCGCCCATCGCGCCCCTGATTCTGCGCGGCTTCCAGTTGATGCGCATCATGTCCACCAGTTGGAATAATGAGCCCACGCGCGCCTCGCGGCCCTTCTCCAAGGATCGCGACGGCTTCGTGCTGGCCGAAGGTTCGTGGTTTTTCGTGATGGAAGAGATGGAGCGGGCCAAGGCGCGCGGGGCGCACATTTACGGCGAGATCGCGGGCTACGGCTCCACTTGCGAGGCCTATCACCGGGTGCGATTGGAAGAGTGCGGCGAAGAGCCGGCGCGCGCCATCGGCATCTGCCTCAAGGAGGGCGGCATCGCGCCCACCGATGTGCAGTACATCCACTATCACGGCACCTCGACGGAGCTCAACGACCGCATCGAGACGCGGGCGGTGAAGCTGGCTTTCGGGGATTACGCCTACAAGCTGCCAGGCTCGTCGTTGAAGAGCATGATCGGCCATCCGCAGGGCGCCTGCGGCGCCGCGGGCATCGCCGCCACGTTGCTGGCCATGCGCGACGGCGTGGTGCCGCCCACCATCAACGTGGACGAGCCGGACCCCAACTGCGATCTGGATTACGTGCCCGACATAGGGCGCAAAGTCCACATCGAGCACGCCATCGCCAACTGCATCGCGTTCGGGAGTAAGAACTCCGCCATGTTGCTACGCAGGGTGTGAAGTTGGGCGACAATAGGGGTGACACCAAGGAGGCACCTGGCCGACCTCATCCCCAACTCCAAGGGCTATCAGGATCTTCTGTCCCTCCTGAAGAGCCAGATTCGGACGGCGCAAGTTCGAGCGGCCTTGGCCGTCAATCAAGAGCTGGTTCTGCTCTACTGGGGGATCGGGAAGCAGATTCTCGCCCGCCAGCGTGAAGACGGCTGGGGCGCGAATGTCATCGGGCGTCTTGCCAAAGATCTCCATGCCGAGTTCCCGGAGATGAAGGGGCTTTCGCCGAGGAACCTCAAATACATGCGGGCCTTTGCTGAGGCTTGGCCAATTGTGCAACAGCCTGTTGCACAATTGCCCTGGGGCCACAACGTCAGGCTCCTTGATATGGTGAAGAACCCTGAGGAACGGATTTGGTATGCGGAACAGACGGTAGCCAATGGCTGGAGCCGGAACGTCCTCGTCATGCAGATTGAGAGTGGCCTTTACCGGCGGCAGGGGAAGGCGCTTACGAACTTCCAGGCGACTCTGCCGGCGCCGCAGTCGGATCTCGCCCAACAACTCATCAAAGATCCCTACAATTTCGATTTCCTCACCCTTGCGGCGCAGGCACGGGAGCGCGACCTGGAACAAGGGCTTCTTGCGCACCTGCGCCAGTTTCTCATCGAACTCGGCGTAGGATTTGCCTTCGTCGGAAGCCAGGTGCCGCTCGAGGTCGGAGGAGAAGATTTCAAGATCGATCTGCTTTTCTATCACCTGACGCTTCGATGCTTCGTTGTCATCGATCTCAAGATGGGCAGCTTTAAGCCCGAGTACGCCGGGAAGATGAACTTCTACCTGTCTGCTGTAGATGACCTCCACCGCCATCCTGACGACCAGCCCAGCATCGGCCTCATCCTCTGCAAAGCGAAGAATCGAATCATTGCCGAATACGCCCTCAGGAACACAACAACCCCGATGGGCATCTCGGTGTTCAAACATCTCGAAAAGTTGCCAGAGCAGCTCAAAGGAACGCTGCCCACCATCGAGGAGATCGAGGCGGAGTTGGGGAAGCCCGACGAGCCATCCCGATGAGCCGGATGCGGATTACGTGACCGGCAAGGGGTGCAAGGCCGCCCGGGGACAGAAAAAAACGGCGGGCGCTCGGAGGAAAGCGCCCGCCGGTCTGGTCCACGGAGATCTGATGTCTCCGCCGTACCAAGTCGCAAAAAGTGGCTACATTCTCTACTGCCTACACCCATATGACGTGGCGAGGCCCGGAAAGGTTGCGGGCCGGGGTAACTTCCAGGACCTGCCCCACCTTCATTCGCCCATGGCGCGGCGGATGGCGTTGGCGATATTGCCGCTAAGGGTTTCCACCTGTTGCATGTCGCGGCCTTCCACCATGACGCGCGCCAGCGGTTCGGTGCCGGAGAAGCGGACCAGCACGCGGCCCGCGCCGTCGAACGCCTCCTCGGCGCGGCGGATCTCCTCGGCCACCGCGGGCAACTCCAGCAGCCCCTTCTTTTCGCGCACCCGGATGTTGACCAGCAACTGCGGGTAGATGTGCAAATCGGCGGTCAACTCGTCCAGGCCCACGCCGGCATGGCGTGCGATTTCGAAGAGGCACAGGGCGGTGAGCATGCCGTCGCCGGTGGTGGCGTACTGGCGAAAGATGACGTGGCCCGATTGTTCGCCGCCCAGGGCCGCGCCGAGGCGCACCATCTCCTCCAGCACGTACTTATCGCCCACCGGAGTGCGCACCATGCGGATGCCTTCCGCCTCGAAGGCCTTCTCCAGGCCGAGGTTGCTCATCACGGTGGAGACCACGATATTTTCGGGGAGGCGCCCGGCCGCTTTCAGCGCGCGGCCGGTGGCCAGGAGCACGGCGTCTCCGTTCACCACCTTGCCGGCGGAGGAAACGAAGATGGCGCGGTCGGCATCGCCGTCGAAGGCCGCACCGAACGCCGCGCCAGAGGCCACCACGGCTGCCTGCAGACCCTCCAGATGAAGCGCGCCGCAGTGGAGATTGATGTTGCGGCCGTCGGGAGAGCAGTTGATGGCGGCCACTTCGGCGCCCAGGGTCCGGAACAGTTCCGGCGCCAGGCGGTAGGCCGCGCCATTGCCGCAATCGATGACGATCTTGACGCCGTCGAGGCGGAGCGACGAAACCCCCAACAGATAATCGAGATACTGCCGGTCCAGGTCTTCGTCGACAGGAATCGCCATTGGGGCTGGGGCCACGGGCTCGGCCAGCAGGCGGAAGATCTCCTGTTCGATCAGGTGCTCTTCGGAATCCGGCAGCTTGAAGCCGTTATGGCCGAACACTTTGAGCCCGTTGTCCCGATAGGGATTGTGGGAAGCCGATATCACCACGCCGGCCACGAACGAGCCGGTGCGCGTGAGGTAGGCCACCCCAGGGGTTGTAATGACACCGGCGTAGCGCACGCGCGCACCCTGGCTGGCCAGCCCACCGGCGACCATTTCGGCGATCCACGAGCCGCTCTCGCGGGTGTCGGCGCCGATCAGGATCTCGGGATGCCCGGCATGGGCGGCAGCGTCTTTGCCCAAGGCGACGCCGAAGGCATAAGCCGTCAACGGGTCCAGCGGGTACTCGCCCGCCACCCCGCGAATTCCATCGGTTCCGAATAACTCTTTGCCCAAACTTTCTCCTTCATTCAGAAGGGGCGGCCAGGGGGTCCGCCCCACCTTACTTTTTTTTCATAGTCACCGTGACTACCACTTCCGGAGCGTTCAGGAAACGCACAAAGGAATCTTCGGTGAACACGCTCACGTGAAACTGCGAGGTGCCCGTGGCGTTGGCGAGATCGATGGGATCGGCGACCGCCGCGGCGACGCGCGTCACGTGGCTGCGCGGTCCGGTGATTTCCATTTCCGGCGGGTCCACGTGGTACTCGGCAACGGCATAGCCGTTTAGTCCTTCGCCGAGGAATCGGATGTGAACCGGCACGGTGTTGTTGCGCCGCGGCTCGAAATGAAAGCGCACTTCGGAGGGGATGGCGCGCACCAGGCGGACGCCGCGCATGACCTTGACGTTACGGTCGTCGATGGCGAAGGTGCGCTCCCCGCTCACGGCGTCGGACATGTCGATCACGATGGCGGGATGCGTCGCGTCTCCGATGCCGCGCAGGGCGCCGGAGGGGCCGCGGAGTTCGAGCACGATGGAACTCACCGGATCGGAACTGATCTCCAGTCCGTCGGGGAGATTCTTGTACTCCGGGCGGACGTTGGCGAAGGTGGCGAGTTCCGGCTCGGTGGCGACCAGCGCCCAGATCACCACGGCGATGGCCAGGGAGAGCAGTTTCCAGAGGAGATTCTGAAAAAAGAAATCGCGGATCCACTTGAGGGGGCGGATCATGGATGCACCGCCTGGCAGGCAGAAGCCTGCCCTACCGTTTGGCAGGCTAAAGCCTGCCCCACCAACTTGAGGGGGCGGATCATGGATGTACCGCCTGGCAGGCAGAAGCCTGCCCCACCTTTTGGCAGGCTAAAGCCTGCCCCACCAACTTGAGGGGGCGGATCATGGGTGCACCGCCTGGCAGGCAGAAGCCTGCCCTACCGTTTGGCAGGCTAAAGCCTGCCCCACCAACTTGAGGGGGCGGATCATGGGTGGGCACGCTCCGCCGGCGGTTTGCCGCTGGCATCGGCGGGCAGCGGGATATCGCCGGCGAAATCCTCGATCTGCGCGGTGGCGGGCTGGCGCACGCCGAAATGCAGGTTGATGCGCTCCACCGCTTCGGCGATGGAGAGTCCCGGGGACAATTCGCCGAACGCGGCCACGGAAATGCGGCCGGTTTCCTCGGAAACCACGAGCGAGAGGCAATCGGTTTCCTCGGTGATGCCGATGGCGGCGCGATGGCGCGTGCCCAACTGGCGGGCGAGCGCCGGATTGGTGGTGAGCGGGAGGAAGCAGGCGGCGGCCGAGATACGGTCCTTCTGGATGATGACGGCGCCATCGTGCAGCGGCAGTCCGGGCTGGAAGATGGAAATGAGAATGTCGCGCGAGATGCGCGATTCCAGCGGCACGCCGCTTTCCACGAAGGTGCGCAACCCGATGTCGCGTTCCAGCACGATGAGCGCGCCGGTCTTATCGCGGGAAAAAATCTCCGCGGCCATCATGATTTCGCTGAGCGCTTCGGGAGCGCGGAAACCCTTGGCCAGGCCGAACCAGTTCTTGCGGCCGATGCGCGCCAGGGTGCGGCGGATCTCGGATTGGAAGAGCACGATGATGGCCAGGCCGATATAGGGAACGATGAAGGAAAGCAGCGAGCGCAGGGCTTCCAGGCCGGTCCAACTGGCGAGGGCATAGATGGAAACCATGGTCAGGATGCCGATCAGGATATGACCGGCGCGAGTTCCGCGGACCACGGTCAGCGCCTCGTACACGACGAAGGCGACCAGCAGAATGTCCAGTGCCCCGGTCAGGTCCAGGGTGGGCAGCGACGGGATGAAACGGGCCAGGTTGGGCATCAACGGTCCAAGGACCATCTTAACCCGCCGACGGGGTCGGGCGGCACATGGAGAGCGCATATCAAGTACTGCGGATACAATGGATTATGCCTTTCGTAGCGGCACCAGACGCCATCGAAGAGATCCGCGCCGGGCGGATCGTGGTAGTGGTGGACGATGAAGACCGGGAAAACGAAGGCGACCTCACCATCGCGGCGGAAAAGGTGACGCCGGAGATCATCAATTTCATGGCGGTGCGGGGACGCGGGCTGATCTGCCTGGCGCTGACGCCGGAGCGCTGCGACTACCTTCGGCTGCCGCTGATGAGCCCGACCAACACTTCGATGTTCGGGACGGCGTTCTGCGAATCGATCGACGCGCGGGATGGGGTCACGACGGGGATTTCGGCGGCGGACCGGACGCGCACGATACTGCAAGTGGTCGATCCGGCATGCCGGGCGGCCGATCTGGCGCGTCCGGGGCACATGTTCCCGCTGCGCGCGAGGGAAGGCGGGGTGCTGGTGCGCGCCGGGCAGACGGAGGCGAGCGTGGATCTGGCGCGGCTGGCGGGTCTGACACCGGCCGGGGTGATCTGCGAAATCATGAACGACGACGGCACCATGGCGCGGGTGCCGCAACTGGTGGAATTCTGCAAGCTGCACAATCTGAAGATGCTCTCGGTGGCCGACCTGATCCGCCACCGGATGAAGCACGAGAAGTTCATCCGGCGCGTGGCGGAGGGCACGATCGCGACCCAATTCGGCGGGTTCCGCAGCATTGCCTACGGCAGCGATTTGAACCCGGAGTACCATCTGGCGCTGGTGCGCGGCGAGGTATCCGGCAAGGAAAACGTGCTGGTGCGGATGCACTCGCGGTGCGTTTTCGGCGATGTCTTCGGTTCCACCGATTGCGCGTGCGCACGCCTGGTGGAGAACTCGCTGCGCGCCATCGCCGAGGCGGAGGCGGGAGTGCTGGTATACCTGCATGAGACGGGCCCCGGTTTCCGTATCGACCGCGACGGCGCGGGCACGCCGCGGATGCTGGGTCACGGGCGCGACTTCATGCACTACAAGGGAGAAGACGGGCAGCGGCAGTTGCAGCACGAGCACGGGATCGGCGCACAGATTCTCTCCGATCTGGGGCTGCACCGGATCCGCCTGCTGACCAACCATCCGCGGAGGATCGTGGCGCTGGAAGGTTTCGGCATCGAGGTGGTAGAGCAGATTCCGGTGAGGGAGTAGCAGAGAAGATTTCTCGCCAAGGCGCCAAGACGCAAAGTAAAGACGCAAAGAAGAAGTTCCTAGAAATAGGTTTGCGCCGGCGCGCGAACAACGGGTGGCGGCGCGATACGAGCAGGGCTGGCGAATCTAGCAGAGGGCGGCCATGAGGGCGCCTCGCGCGGTGGAATTGAGCGGGTCGGCGGAGAGGCGAACTTCCGACAGGCGAACGGGGAAATCCGGTGCGCCGAGGGCGGCGGTGAATTGTTCCAGGAACCCCTTTGGCATGGCCGTGCCGCCGCTGAGCACGAGCGGGACGGCCTGATCCAGTTTGGGCAGGCGTTGGGCGGCCGAGATGTGAGCGCGCAGCGTGCCGGCCAGGTTGGCGATGACTTCCTGGTAGTACACGGTGAGCGCGTTCAGGGTCCGGTCGGAAGCGAGGCCGTTGAGCCGGAAGGACTGTTCTTTTTGGACACGGAGGCGGGTGGCGAGGTCGCCGGTGACGGCGGCGGCCTGGGCGTCGATGTAGTCCCCGGCTTTGGACACGCTGAAAGCGAGGACGGGCACCGAGAGCACCGCCAGGCAGACGTTGCACAGCCCGCTGCCGCAGGAGATACCGATGCCGGTGAAGTTGGATGCGGACAACTCGCCGAAGACAACGGCAAGCCCCTCCTGAATGGGCGCCGGCAGGTAGCCCAGTTCGGTGAGGATCATACGCATGGACGCCTCGTGATAGGCGATGGCGGGGTCCCTCTCGCCGGTGGGCGCGGGAACGCTGAAGAAGACCTTCTGTCCTTCGGCGGCGGCACGTCCCAGCAACCTGGCGACGATGCGGCGAATCACCGCCAGGCTATGCGGCTCATGAGGGTTGAGCACGCCGTTGCGCATGGGCCGGCGGGTTTCCGCATGAAAGATCTCGGCGAATTTCCGGGCGTCGTTGCCGGCCACCACGATGTCCGAACCCTGCACCTCGTGGAAGACGTCTTCCTGAAGCAGGAGGTTTTCGGCCAGCTTGGAATACGGTATGGTCAGGAAGGCGTTAAGCTGGGAATCGTAGCGGCAATTCTTGTCTCCGTGGCGCGCCACAACGATGCGGCTGGTGCCGATATCGAGGCCCAGCGGTTGCGTATATTCTTCTCCGGCGTTGTTCATCCATGGTCTCCCGATACTCACTCGAATGGCAGAGATTGTTCGCGCTGGAGTTTTTCGGAAAAGCGCCGCAATCTATGCACTTCGTTTGGGTCGAGCGGCCGCTTGCGGTCCGCCGACCGAAAGCAGACGGTCACGACAAAAGCCAGCAGGCAGGTAAATGCGACCAGCACGGCGCCTACCTCCTTGGCAAGCTAACGCGCTCCAGGACCACCGTCAGACTGTTGGCGCTACCTGGGGCGGCGTTGCCTTGCGGCACGCAGAAGGTGGCCGCATCGGTGATGCGCTGCGATTCCTGCTGCTTGCGTTTCTGCCAGCGGCGGAAGTTATCCTGCTCCTGGGCCACCTGGTCCGAATTGGCTTGAATGCGGCACATGTACTGGCTGGTCAAGCGTTCCAGCTCGGCATGCAGCTTGTTGTTTTCTTCGGCTTTGAGCGCCTCGAACCTTTTGATGTGTTCCTGCTGCCCCTCTTCGTAGTCGTCGAGAGCGCGATTGCGGGTGACGGCGTCTTGCAGGAGGTCGCCGATTTCGGCGCCGGCAGCATCCAGGGCCATCATCAGCGAATTCCGCTTGGCTTCCGGCGTCATGTCGGCCAAGTGCTTGCTGTTCACCATTTCGGCGATCTTGAGAATGGTGTAGTTTCGGCCCGGCGCCTTGATTCCGGCGGCGGCGTAGACCTCGTCGAAGGATTCCGGGACAGGGGGGACTCCCGGGGCCGTTGCGGCGGCGCCATTGCCGGTTTTTTGGGCTTCGCGGCGCAAGGCGGTGGATAGCTCCACAATGCCCGAGGAATGCGGCGCCACGCCCTTCTGGCCCGCGGAGGGTGTCTCACTCCCATTGGAGGAAAACTGGAACATACGTCTAAACATCAAGGACCTCCCGAACTTTCGCCACGTCGGACAACTTGCTGTAACTCTATTTAGGTGCACTTTGGTAGTACCTCGGGGAGTCGATTGTTCTCATAGAAGTTCAGGAGGGGGAGAGGGAGTTGAGGAGAGAGTGTTTGAAAGGGAAGGAGTCGATTTGACGCGGAGGCGCGGAGAGGCGGAGGAAGACGCGGAGAAAGCCAGTTGGAGGGAAGAAGAGGGATTCACGCGTTGGCCCGGGTGGCGCGCTGAGGCAGCGGAGAGCGCGGAGAAAAGAAGAGTCCGAAGACAGGAGGCCTGTCCTACTCTCCTAAAGTTTTAGTTGACAAGGGCGATTTTGAGGCGTGTGCTCCTAATTGTTTAGGAGGATAAGTTGCCGAGACGAAAAAGTCCGGAGCAGGGGCTGACGCCGCTGGAACTGGAGATCATGAACGTTTTGTGGGAGACCGGTCCGGCCAACGTGCAAACGGTGCAAGCGCGGATCAAGGGGCGCGAGTTGGCCTACACGACGGTGCAGACCATGCTCAACGTGCTGCACCGCAAGGGCAAGGTGAAACGCCAGTTGAAGGACCGGGCCTACCGGTACAAGCCCGTCTACAGCCGGCAGAGCGCGGTGACGCAGGCGGTGGGCGAAATGCTGGAGCGTTTTTTTGGAGGTTCAGCCGATAGCCTGGTGCTGAACCTGGTGGAAACCCGTCAATTGACGCCGGAGAAGCTGGCGGAGATACAAAAGCTGCTGGAGCAGCCCGGGGAGGTACAAGATGGAAACGATTAGCCGCTCTCTACTTACATTTCTGCTCAATTCGCTGTGGCAGATTCCGCTGGCCGCTTTGGTGGCGGGCCTGGCCTGCCGCTGGATGCGAAAGGGCCCGGCGAGCCACCGGCATGCGGTGTGGGTGGCGGCGCTCGTGGCCGCCGTGTTGCTGCCGCTGGCCAGCGTGCGCACGGGCCAACCGACGCCCGGGCTGCAATTCGATCCCTCTTTGGCGGGCGCCGCGGCGGGAAACGCCGCGCCGCGGCGGGCCGCCCCGCCGGCGGCGCCGACGGCAGCGCCGGGTGCCAGGACGGTCTCCTTCGCGGAAACTACGGCGAGCGTTCTGCTGGGCGCCTACCTGTTGTTCGTGCTCTTCCGCCTGGGGCGGCTGGGATGGGCATCCATGCGCACGGCGCAGATCCGCGGCGCGGCGCGGTACACGGCGGTTCCGGACGCGCTCGACCGGGTGTGGATGCGCTGCCAGGAGGCCTTCGGGCTGAGCGGCGTGCCGCTGCTGGTTTCGGCGCAGGTATCCGGCCCGGTGGCCGCCGGCGGGGCCATCATTCTGCCGGAAGCGATGCTGGGCGAGGGGTCGGAGGACGTGCTGACGACGGCGATCGGGCACGAGATGGCGCACATCGCGCGGCGCGACTTCGGCTGCAACGTGGCGTATGAGATTCTGCACCTGCCGATCGGCTTTCACCCGGCGGCGTGGCTGATCCACCGCGAGATCGAGCGCACGCGGGAGATGGCTTGCGACGAGATGGTCACGCAGCGGCTGATGGACGCGGGAGCCTACGCGCGAAGCATGATGAGCATCGCCGGCGGAATGATGGCGCTGCCGAAGCCGGGCTACACGCTGGGTGTGTTCGATGGCGACATTCTGGAGGAGCGTATACGGCGGCTGATGGAGCGGCCGGCGGCGAACCTGAAGCGGGCGCGGCTACTGCTGGCTACGGGACTGGGAGCGCTGGCGTTTTGCGCGGTGATCGCTTCCAGCGTGGCACTGACCGCACGGGCGCAGGGCGGCGCCCAGGCACTGATGAAACAGGCCGAGGCGGCGTACAATCGCGGGGATTACAAGGGGGCGGCCGAGTTGTTCGAAAACGCGGTCACGGTGGAGCCGGCGAATCTGAAAGCGAAGCTGCTGCTGGCCAATAGTCTTCTGCGGCAGTCTGTGCCGGCCGGCGCGGACGACTCGCTCGCGGCGCGTGCCCGAAAGCAGTATCTCGATGTGCTGGCGCTGGAAGCCGGAAACACACAGGCATTGGATGGCCTGGTGGGTCTCGACATCAACGCGAAGCGGTTCGCCGACGCCTATGCCTGGACGCTCAAGGCGATCCAGGCCGACGCCACCGACAAGGACGCCTACTATACGGCGGGCTTTCTCGATTGGGCGCTGACCTACCCCGATTACGCCGCCGCGCGCCTGGCAGCCGGCATGAAGCCGCAGGATCCGGGCATCATCCCGGATGCTGGGGCGCGACAGAAGCTCCGCGCCGACCACGGAGGGCAACTCGAAGACGGCTTCCGCATGTTGCAGATCGCGCTCCAGCTCGACCCTGACTATGTCGACGCCATGGCCTACATGAACCTGCTGTACCGCATCCAGGCCGGGATTACCGACAGTGACGCGCAATCCGCAGACTCTATCGCCAAGGCGGATGACTGGGTCAAGCAGGCGCTGGCGGCCAAAAAGCGGCAGGCGCAGAATCCCAGGCCGGCGGCCGGACCGCTCGACGTGGATGGGCCGGCGATTGTGCCGTTCGTGGCGCCTCCGCCTCCACCGCCTCCGCCGCCTCCGCCGCCGGGGGGAGCTCGCGGTGCGAATGCGGCGGAAATGCCGGCGAGAATCATGATTGACGGAAGCGTGCAGCGGGCGAAACTGGTGCGGCAGGCGCCGCCAGTGTATCCAGCGGCGGCGCGGCAGGCGGGAGTGTCGGGGGTGGTGCGCCTGGGCGTGGCGATCGGCAAGGATGGAAGGGTCGGGCCAAACATCAGAGTGGAGAAGTCGGCGGGATTGCTGCTGGACGAAGCGGCGATGGACGCGGTCAAACGATGGGTGTACCAGCCGACGCTGCTGAACGGCACTCCGGTGGAGGTGGCCACTACGGTGGAGGTGAACTTCGCGTTGAGCGGGAAGTAGAGGGGAGGAATGGCGGAAGACGTCCGAGCTGCGCTCGGATGCACAAGGCGGAGCCTTATGCCACTGGCGTTAATAATCGGGGGAGGCGTGCGTCATGGATGGTATGAAGGCACAAATCCTTACCGCGACGCTGATTACGGCGTTTTCCGGCGTGCTGTCAGCCGCCGACCCTCAGCTTTTGAATCTGGTGATGCCGGACGCCAAGGCCCTGGCCGGCGTCAACGTACAGCAGGCCAAGGGTACGCAATTCGGGCAGTGGGTGCTGAACCAAATGCAGACGCAGGACGCCCAACTGCAACAACTGGTGACGCTGACCGGCTTCGACCCACGGCGCGACGTGAACGAACTGCTGGTGGCATCCGACGGCACGCCGGGAAGCAAGACGGGGCTGGCGCTGGCGAAGGGGACTTTCAACGTGTCCATGATCACGGCGGCGGCGACGGTGGCCGGCGTGGTGACCGAGTCCTACGGCGGCGTCACGATTCTGGAAGAGCCGAAGAAGCAACTGGCGGGCATGGCTTTTCTGGACGGGACGACGGTGGTGGCGGGCGATATCGCGAGCGTGAAGGGCGCGATTGACCGGTTGAAGACTCCGCAGCCGCTGCCGGCGGCGGTGATCGTCAAGGTGAACCAGTGGAGCAATTCGCAGGATGCGTGGGGCATCACGACGGTGCCACCGGCCAGCCTGGCTCCGGCCGGCAAGGCGGGCGCGCCGGGGGTGAATAATCCGATCGTGAACGCCGGGCAGAACGTGCAGGCGGCGGCGGGCGGGGTGAAGTTCGGGGCGCTGGTGGTGTTCAGCGGCGAAGCGCAGTGCGACACGGCGCAGAATGCCGCGACGCTGGGCGACGTGGTGAAGCTGCTGATCAACCTGGCGCAGATGCAGACGGGGTTGAACGCCAACGAGGCGGCGCTGATCAAATCGGTGACGGTGACGGCGAGCGGCAACGTGGTGACGATTTCGGCGAGCTTGCCGGAGGATGTTTTCCAGACGATGCTGAATGCGCATAAGACGGCGGGCGCGGGGACGATGGGGGCGCGGCGGAAGAAGTAGGTAAACCGGGGACAGACAGCGAATTTCCGGCAAACGGCGCCGGAAATTCATGTCTGTCCCCGGTTTTGCACAAGGCGGAGCCTTATGCCACCGGGCAGAGGTCGCGGTAGAAGGGGCAGCGGTGGCAGTGGGCGGCTTCGTTTAAGGGAAAGTCCAGTTTCGATTGTGCTTGCTTAAAGTCCCGAACGGTCTGTTCGGGACTTTCTATTAGTGTCGGGGTCAGGTCGACTTCCACCAGGGTGTTGGGGCGGAGGAAGTGGAGCCAGGCGCGGTTAGGGGCGCGGGCGGCCACGCGTTCCACGGCGAGGGCGTAGAGGCGCAGTTGCAGGGCGTAATCGCGGGCGCGGTGGTGGGCCTCGGCGGCGGTGAGATCATCGGTCTTGTAGTCCACCACCACCAACTCGCCACCTTCCTCGAACCACAGGTCCACCTGCCCGCGAATCACCAGGTCTTCGATGGCCATCAGAAAATCGAACTCCCGGGCGATTTGGGTGGCGTGGGCGGCGCGGCGGGCGAGCGGGCTTTGGCGGAAGACTTCGGCGAGGCGGAGGGCTTCGGGGGCGGCGTCGGGTACGGAACTGCCGGCGAGGAGGGCGTGCACCTGGGTGCCCAACGCGGAGGCGGAAAGGCCGGCGGCCGGCTGGGCGGCGGGCTTGGAAGCGAGCCCTTCCGCCGTTTTGGGCGGGCGGCCATCGAAGCCGAGATATCGGGAGAGGTAGTATTTTCGCGGGCAAGTGGCGAAGAGGGCGAGATCGGTGACGTTGGCGTTGCCATCCTGCTGCTCGTCGACGATGGGTGGGGCGACTTCGAGGACGGGGGCTTCCTCGCCGGGCTCGCGGGGACGGGCGAGCAAGTGCGGAGGGAAGGAGACAGGCCAGGAGGCCTGTCCTACGATGCGGACGCGCGCTTTCCAGGGCCGGCCGTCGGGGGTGTGGTAGTCCACGAGCTCGTCGCGCGGCGCGGTGGGATCGAGCGAGAGGCGCTCGATGACGAGCTTGTCCCAATTGGCCGGTTTGCGGCCGGTGGCGGAGAAGCTGAGCACCAGGTGACGCTCGGCGCGGGTCATGGCGACGTAGAGGAGGCGGCTGCTCTCCTGCTCTTCGCGGCGGCTGAATTCCTGGCGCAGGGCGTGTTGGAAGAGGTCGTCCTTGGCGCCGTTGGCATCGGGACCGGCGGCCGGATTGCGCCAGCGCGCGCCGAGTCCGTGGTGGCGGGAAAAGGCGACGACGGGGACGCCGGTATCCACGCCCTTGTGGATGGCGGCCACGAAGACCACGGGGAATTCCAGACCTTTGGCCGAATGGACGGTCATGATTTGCACGGCGTTGGCGGAATCTTCCGGCGGGGCGTCGGGTTCGCGGGGATTTTCCTGGCGCACCAGGGCGAGTTCGGCAGCGAATTCATCGAGCGACATGCGGGCGGAAGAGGCGCGGGCCTGGGCGAGGAACTTGTCGAGATTGGGGGAGGATGGGTAGCCGCAATCGTCGATGGCGGAGAGCAGGAGGCGGTCGAAGGTGACGTACTCGCGGCGCCGGCGCCACTCGCGCAGGCCGGTGGCGAAGCGGGCGAGGCGGGCGTGGTCTTGGGCGCCGAAGGCGGCGGTGGTGGTGCGGCCGCGCAAATCGTCCAGGGCGCTGCCCAACGTGTCGCCGTTCATTTTGAGGCGGAGCAGGGCTTCTTCGGAAGCATTGACCAGGGGCGAGCGCAAGACCACGGCGAGGGAAATTTCGTCGCGCGGGTTGGCGATGGTGCGCAGCAGGTGGGTGAGATCGTTGACCTCGCGGCTGTCGTAGAAGCCGCGGCCGCGATTGACGACGTAGGGAATGCCGGCGGCGTCGAAGGCGGCGGTGAACTCGGGGATGACCTCGGTGTTGCGGACGAGGACGGCGAAATCGTGGAAAGCGAAATCGGGGAAGTCGAGGATACGGCGGGCGACCCATTGCGCCTCGATGGCCGGGTCGGGGGCGGCAATCACCTCGACGGAGTAGTCCGGCGCATCGTGGAATTGGCGGCCGGCGACGAGAGAGCGATCTTCGATGCCGGGCGTGCCGGCGGTGACGGTTTCGACGGCGCGGAGGATATGGGCGCGGCTGCGGAAGTTGTCCACGAGGTGGACGAGGCGGCGGCCGCGGGCGGCGACGTCGTCGCGGTAGGCGGTGAAGCCGGCGGGTTCGGCGTGGCGGAAGCCGAAGATGGATTGATTGATGTCGCCGACGGCGTAGAAGCGGTCGGGGGGACGGATGAGGTCGATGAGGCGGGCCTGCTGGGGGTTGGTGTCCTGGAACTCGTCCATGAGGATGTGGTCGAACTGGCGCTGCAAGCGGGCGCGGGTATCGGGGTGGTCAGCGAGCAGGCGGACGGCGACCTCTTCGAGATCGGCGAAATCGAGGGCGGCGGCCTGCTGTTTGGACTCGCGGTAGAGGCGGTCGAAGCGGCGGAGAATCTCGATGAGAAGTTCGCGCTCGGGGGCGTAGAGCGCGGTGATGAGGCCGTATTCGGCGGCTTCGATCTGCTCCTTCATGCGCTTCAGCAGGTTGTAGGCGTTGTTGCCGCGCTTGCATTTGGTGAGGTTGCAGGCGAAGGACGCGATGGCGCGGAGGGCGGCGAGCGGGGTAGCGGCGCTGAGGATGCGCTCGGCGCCCTCGAGCGCGGCCTCGAGGTGCTCTTTCTGGGTGAAGTTCCAGGCAGCGAGGCTTTGATTGCGGATGGCGTTGAGGGTGTCGTTGACTTCGTCGAGGGTGACGGCGGCGGGGGTGGGGAAGGCGGGCAGTTGATCCACGGTGCAGCCGGCGCCGCGCATGGTGTCGTAGGCGGAGAGGACGGCCTGTTCGAAATCGAAGGAAGAGAGGCCGCGGATGAGGCCGCGCATGGCTTCACGGTGTTGGGAAAAGAGGGCGTCGATGGCGGCGCGCATGGAATCCTGCTGCATGCGCCAGGATTCGGTGGCGTCGAGGGTGCGGAACTCGGGGTCGACGCCGGCGAAGACGGCGTTTTCGCGGAGCAGGCGGGCGCAGAAGCCGTGGACGGTGGAGACCCAGGCGCGCTCCAGTTGGGCGCGGGTTTCGGGGTGGGATTGGAAAGCCTGAGCGAGCTTCTTGCGCATGTTGCCGGCGGCCTTTTCGGTGAAGGTGATGGCCAGGATGCGCAGGGGATCGACGCCGGCGCCGACGAGCTGGCGGAAGTATTCCACGAGGACGGTGGTTTTGCCGGAGCCGGGTCCGGCGACGACGCAGGCATCGAGATGGCGGAGGGCGGGGTCGATGGCGCTGAGTTGGTCGGGAGTGAAGGGGGTCATGCGTGCTCCGGGGGAAGAAGTTGGCAGGCGGACGGCGCGTTCGCGGAGGCGCGGAGGAAGAATGCCCCCACGAATGGGGGCATGGCAGCCTGAAAGGCTACTCTACGGGGGCGGGTCATGCGGGCTCCGGGGGTTGGCAGGCGGAAGCGCCTGCCCCACCAAGAGCGACTTCTATGCGGCAGACGTCTTTGGCATCGCAGAAGCGGCAGGAGTCGCGGTCGGCGGGGAGGATTTCGACGCGGCCTTGGCGGATTTCGCCGACGATTTGCAGGGTGCGGTCGCGGGTGGTTTCCAGCCAGTTTTCGGGGAGCGCGAGGCTATCCAGGCGAAGATCGTCGCTCCAGCCGGAGTAGACGATGCCGCCTTTTACTCCCACGTAAAACATGCCGGCGGGGCGGAAATTCAGGCGTCCGGCGGCCATCAGATAGAGGGGCGCCTGCATCAGGTTCTGGTTCTTCAGCTTGTCTTTGACGCGCTGGGCGGCGCTGTACTTGTAATCGAGCACGAAGGCGCGGCCATCGGGGGCGACATCGAGGCGGTCGATGCGGCCGGAGATTTCCAGGCCGTCGGCGAGGGGGAAGGAGAAGGGGATTTCGGTCTGCGACTGCCAGGCGGAGCGCGGCCACGAGTCCTGGCTGGTAAAGCGTTTGAGGTCGTCGAGCATGGCGTTGCGCAGGCGCTCGGTGTGATAGCCGTTGGGGATGTGGGCTTCTTCGAGGTGGCGGGCGAAGATGCGTTCAAAGAGGGGCGCGACGTTCTGGGGATCGGGCCACCATTCGGCCAGGACTTCGTGCACGATGTTGCCCTGTTCGATGAAGGAGAGGCGCTCCTCGGGGCGCAGCGGGGCGGTCTTGAGGCGCATGAGGCGCTGCGCGAAGTATTGAAACGGGCATTGCAGGAAGGATTCCAGGCCGGAGGGCGAGAGGCGGGCCGTTTTGCGGCGGAGGAAATCGAGCAGGTCGGGCGCGGCGATTTGTGGGGCGGGGCGCGGTTCGGGGAGGCGGCGCGGGGCGGGGCGCACGGGCACGGCATCCTCGGGCGGCTGGAGGAGGTCTTCGAGGTAGATGGACGGCAGATGGCGTTCGCCGCGCGCATCGAACTCGGGGTAGGAGAGGGTGACCAGCATGGTGGCGCGGCTGGTGGCGGTGGAGAAGAGGGCGCGCTCCTCGCGTTCGAACTCGGCGGCGGTGGGTATGCGGATGCCGGCGGCATTGAGGCGGCAGCGGGCGGGATCGGGGAAGAAGGGGTCCTGGGGGTGGAAGTGGGGGAACTGCTTTTCGACCATGCCGCAGACGAAGACGATGGGCAGCACCCACTGGCGGGCTTCGGGAGCGCTGATAACGTGGACGACGTTGCGGCGGCCGTCGTCGAGGCGCAGGGGTTTGAGGGTGAGGACGCTTTTGACGGCGCGCCAGTAGTCCTCGATGGCGATTTCGCGCGCCGGATCGAGGGCGGAGGCGGCATCGGCAAGGGCCTCGTCGAAGAGGCGGAGGACGGCGGGCTGGCTGCGCCACTGTAGGGCGAGTTCATGGGTGGCGGGTTCGGCCGGGGGCGCGGGGACGAAGAGATGGCGCAGGGTGGAGAAGCGGGCGGCCCAGTCTTTGGGGGTGAGGGAGAAGGCGCGCCATTCCTCCAGGGAGGCGAGGGAATCCAGCTTATGGAGCAGGCGGTCGGCACCGGAGCGGGGTTGGCCATCGTCGGCGAGGAGGAGGGAGCGCAACTGGCTGAGGCCGGCGTTGGGGATTTGCTCGCGGACGTCGAAATCGAAGCGGTCGGCTGGGGCGAAATCGGCGAAGCGCGGGGCGAGGCGCAGGACGGCGAGGGTACGGGCGTGGTCCCAGCCGCCGAGCATGGCCTCGACGGCGCCGGAGAGGAAGCGGACCACGGGGTGGCGATCGAGCGGGATATCGAAATAGAAGCGGGCGGGGATGGCGAAGCGTTCCAGGGTGGAGCGAAGGACGGGCACGTAGATCTCGGGAGTGCGCACGATGACCGCGATCTCGCGGAAGGGGCGTCCGGCGGCGGCCTGTTCGAGAATGCGGCGGGCGATCTCTTCGACCTCGCGCTCGACGCCCGGCGCTTTGACGAGGGCGAGGGCGGGGTGGGCGCGGCGGGCGGGGAGGCGCTCCTCGGTGAAGCCCATGGACGAGAGGCGGGAGCGGAGGGCGGGGGTGAGATCGAGGTCGTCGAGGGTGAGGGTGAGATCGGCGTGGTTGCCTATGGCGGAGACGACGCGCAGGTCGGGATCGGGCAGGGAATGAAAGCCGTCCATGCAGATGGTCGAGACGCCATTCAGCCCGCGGGCGGCGATTTGGGCGGCAGCGAGCTCCAGGCGGCGGGCGCGGGTGGCGAGCCCGCGGCGGGCCAGTTCGCGATCGACTTCCTGGTAGACGGCGAGGAAGGCAGCGGCGAGGGGGACGTCGGGGAGGCAGGCGGCGAGGCGGGAGCTATCGCAGCCGGCGGAGGCGAACTCGCCGATGACGCGGGCGAGGGAGTTGGAGAAGCCGTGGAAGCGGGTGACGCGGGAGAACTCGGGGCGGGCGACGCGAAGGGCGGCCTGTTCCACGAGGAGGTAGAGGACGGCGGGGGAAACTTCGGCGGTGCTGCCGGCGTAGTCGCGGACGAAGCTGGAGAGGGTTTGGATGAGGCTGGGGGGGAATACGAAGCCTTCGCGGGCGAGACGGTTTTGGAGGTGCTGCGCCATGGTGGCGGTGGGGACGAGGAGGCGAATGTCGGGATGGCCCGCGGCGAGGGCGTGGCGAAAGCGGTCGAGGATGTGGGAGGTCTTGCCGGAGCCGGCGGGTCCGGAGAGGAGGCGCATCGGCTCCAGTGTAGCGCAGGGGGAAGGAAAGGCGAACAACGGGTCAGCCGGCCGCGGACCCAATGACGAGATGGAGGCCGGCCGCGCCGGCGAACGCCCGGAAATCCCGGTCTCGCGTAAGGAGAGGAATCCCGTGATCCACACAGCATTGAGCGATCAGGGCATCGCCGAGGCGCGCTTTGCGGCGCTTGGCCAACACCTTGGCTCGTAACTCGCCTGCCCGTTGCCAGTAGCCGGGACTAACTTCGATGAGAGGCAGTTCCGCGAGGATTTGTGACACCTCCGAAGGAAGTTTCGGGTCACTCAACATTTCGGTGAGCACAACGGGCACCATCAGCACCTGCCGGTCCTGGAGCGCCCTATCGAGCAGTTCCGCGTCCTCACCGCCGTCTCCTTGCAGGAAGGCGATCCAGGTGCTGGTGTCGACCGCGATCACCGGTCGGCCTTCAACTCGGCTAACGTGCGCGTGAAGCGAACCTTGCCGCGGAGTTGGCGCAGCCGCGCGTAGGCATGCGATGCCGCCACCAGTTCGAGGCCGGTACGAACGGTCTGGGTGATGCCGCTACCGCTGGCGCGTTGTGCCTTCCGGAGCAGCTCCGGCGGCACCTCGACGGTGATCTTGCGCGCTGTCTCCATGACGCCTTAGGATACCATACACGACACCAGCATCGAGTATGGCCCACATGTTGGGCCCAAGGTGTTCGGCAAAGAAGCGCGCGGCCGATGCCGCGCGCCTTGGCAGGCGAAAGCGCCTGCCCCACCAGGCGAAAGCGCCTGCCCCACCAGGGCCTGCCCTACCTTGGGGCGAGGTGCTGGATGAAGGGGAGCTTGGATAAGGCCTCCAGACGGATGATGGGGATGTGGCCTTGGATTGTGGCGCCTTGCCGGTTGGTGATTACCAGGCCTGCCTGGCGCAGTTGGTTTAGCGCGTCGGCAGATAGATTGGTGAGGGTCAGGACGATGTAGGCTTCGTTGCCGAAGACGAACTTCGTCTCGTTGACGCCGGGACGGGCTCCGGCTTTGACGCGGGCAATCAGGGTGGCGATGGCGGGATCGAGCTTCGACTCTTGCGATGGCGCGAGTGGGGGCGGAGACGCCGTCGTGTGGGACCTCATCAGGGAGCCGAATATGCCACTGCCACCGCCGCCGCCGGCCATCATGGCCATGGGAGCGGCGACGGGTTGCAAGCTATTTTCGCGGTCGAAGAAGCCTTCGTAGCTCATGCCATCGGGCATCTCCACGGGGACTTCGACGCGGCGGGGCGCACCGCTTTCGGTAATCACCTTTTCTTCCACGGCGACGAAGGAGGTGAAGGGCGTCATCAGGCGGTAATCGATGCCGAGTTGGGTGATCTGCTGTTTGAGATCGTCACGAATGGCGCCGCGCTGGAGGCCGGCGAAATCCTGGGACATGAGGTCTTCGACGCGGCGGCGGGCCCAGAGAGTGGCAAGCTGCGCGTTGTCGGGCTGGGAGGCGGGGAGGATGACGCGGATTTCGCGGGTGAAGTCGCGGCCGGCCATTTTGCCGCGCAGGCGGATGACGCCGGCGCCGGGCGAGGTGTAGCGGCCGGAGATGACGAGCGGTTTGGCGGCGAAGAGGTCGGGGATGCGCGCGGGGTAGACGCCGGTGACGGCGAGCCCGCCCCAATCGATGGAGATATCGGTGAGCAGGGGGCTAGAGACGCGCTCCTGGAAGCGGCGGGCGGCGGCGGAGCCATCGTCCTGGAGTCCGACGTACTCGACCTCGCCGCGGCCGTAGCGGGCCATGCCATCGAGCAGGAAATGGTTGACGCTGCCGCCGATGCCGAAGGCGAAGACGCGGGCGTTGGGGTGGCGCTGGACTTCGGCGAGGATGTCGAGGTCGTTGCCGACTTCGCCATCGGTCATGAAGCAGACGACGCGGGTGCGATTGGGGGCGTCGCTGGGGGCGAGAGAGGCGCGGATGGCCTTCATCATCTCGGTGCCGCCGCTGCCGGAGCGCGAGCTGAGAAACTCGCGGGCGATGCGGCGGTTCTCGGGCGTGGCGGGCACGGGATTGGGAAAGAGGATGTGGGTGTCGCCGGAGAAGGTGATGAGGTTGAAGGTGTCGCGGGGATGCAGGCCGTCGAGCGCGAGGGCCATGGCCTCTTTGGCCTTCTCGATGGGGAAGCCCATCATGGAGCCGGAGGTATCGAGCACGAAGACGAGCTCCTTGGGGGCGATCTCTTCGGGCTGGAGGCGATCGGGCGGTTGCAGCAGGAGGGTGAAGTAGCCGGTGTGGGTGAGCACGGCGTCTTCGATGCGGTGGCCGGCGACGCCGTACTGAAGGATGAAATCGCGGTTGGGGATGGCGGCCTGGTCGCGCAGTTTGACGACGGCCTGGCGCGGGTTGGGGCGCTCGACGGAGACCTCGTGGGTGGGCGAAGCGAGGCTCTCGATGGGGACGCCGGCATCGAGGTAGACCTCGACGGAGATATCGTGGCCGGCGCGGGTGCCTTCTGGGGTGACGGGTGGACTGATGCGGGCGGCGTCGGGGACTCCGTGGCGGGGCATGTAGCGGGGGGCTACGACCATGGGGAAATTGAAGGTGTACGCGCCGGCTTCGTAGGGCACAGTTTCGACGTAGGCGATCCGGATCTGCACGGTGGCGCCGGGAAGGATATTGGCGACGGCCTGGGTGAAAATGTTGGGGCGCTCCTGATCGAGGAGCCCGGCGATGCGGCCGGTGCGGCGGGCTTCGTCGTAGATTTTGCGGGCTTCGTCGCGCGGTTTGATGAGGCCGCGAATGGTGCGGTCGCCGACTTGCATGGTCATGTCGTCGACGGCGGAATCGGGGGGCAAGGGGAAGGTGTAGACGGCCTCGATTTTTTCGGCGAAGGGGTTGTGAAACTCCTGGGTGACGGTGACGCGGGCGAGCGGACCGGCGATGCGCACCTGCACGTCGGTATGGCGCAGCGGGCAGAGGCCCTTGGGGGTGGTGAGGGAGCCGGGGGTGACGGAATCGGCGGCGGCGTACGCGGGAAGGGCGAGGGCGGCGAGGAGAAGCAGACGCATTGGAACCTCCACGGGCGAAATGCCGTGAGAGGGGAATTCCTTTCGGGAAAATCCCGACCGACTGCTGCAGCCGGCGCCAAGCAGGGAGGCGTGCATTTGACGCGGAGGCGCGGAGACGCGGAGGAAGACGCGGAGAGCACCGTTGAGAAAGTCAAAACCTGAGAACGCGGAGCCAGCGGAGATCTCGCGTGCTGCGCAGCGAGGCGCACGCCGCGGTGGAAGGCTGGCGAGAACGCTGTGACGAAGAATCGACGAGTTGCGGCTCCTGGGGGGTAAACTAATTCAGGTACGATGGACATTCGATGTCGAAACGTGCCGGACTTCTTTTGTTGGCGGCGTTCGCGGGGCTGTTCCTGACGGTGAACCGCGACGCCTATCGCGGCTATTTTCAGGACGACGAGATCGATAACCTGAGTTGGTCGCCGTATCTGGGGCCGCTGGATTTCCTGCAGGGCGCGGTCACGCCGCGATTTCAGGCGAACAATTTCCGCCCGGTGGGCCACTACTATTTCCACGCGGTGGAGGAAATCGCGGGGCTGGAATTTCCGGTTTATGTGGCGGTGCTGCACGCCTTCCACGTGCTGAATGTGTGGCTGCTGTGGCTGGTGGCGCGGCGGCTGGGTGCGGGGACGATGGCGGCCGCCGGGGCATGCCTGTTCTTCGGGCTGCACATGGCGCTGTTCGACGATTTCTGGAAGCCGATGTACGTCTTCGACGTGCTCTGCGCCACGTTCTGCCTGTTGAGCGTGTGGTGCTACGCGAGCGAGCGATGGGTGCTGAGCTTCGCGGCCTTCTGGCTGGCCTACAAATCGAAGGAACTGGCCGTGATGCTGCCGGTGGTGCTGGCGGCTTTCGAGATGTGGTTCGGCAAGCGGCGCTGGAAGCCGCTGGCGCCGTTCTTTCTGACCTCGCTCTCTTTCGGCGTGCAGGGGATGTTGGGAAATCCCAATCTGGACAACGACTACACGTTTCGCTTTACGGCCGCCGCCCTGGCGAAGACCGGCGTGTTCTATGCGGGGCGCGTTTTTCTGGTTCCGTATCTCGGGTTTGTGGTCCCGGTGTTGGCGTTCGTGGGGCGCAACCGGCGCACCTGGTTCGGGCTGGCGGCGATGGGACTGTTTTTCCTGCCCATGCTATTTCTGCCGGGACGGATGTTCAGCGCGTACTGCTACCTGCCGTTCACGGGCCTGGCAATCGCCCTGACGGGGTTGGCGGAGGCGGCGTCGCCGGCGGCGCTGGCAGTGTTCCTGGCGCTGTGGCTGCCCATGGATCTGCATGAGCTGCGCCTGCGGCGGCGCGATACGCTGGCCAACGACGGCGAGGTGCGCGCGTGGATGGGCACGGTCCGTGGATTCGCCGCGGGCAACCCGCGGGTGGATGCGTTCGTGTACTCGGGCACGCCGGGCGGGTTCCATCAGTGGGGAGTGGAAGGCGCGCTCAAGTATTTCTACGAGCGCAACGATGTCACGGTGAAGCGCGCGGGCGAAGCGGACGCGGCGGCGCTGATGGAGACGCGGCGGGTGGCGCTGTTGAACTGGGACGCGGGCCGCAAGCGGCTGGAAATCGCGATCCGCGGGCCGGGCAGCTACTGAGTGAGCAGGCGCGAATCGGTCTGGAATTTCTTGTAGTCGCTGAAGGTGAAGACGATCTCGCCGCGCATCACCTTGACCAGGGCGAGGCGCACGGAACCCTTGATGGCAGCCCGTTTGGGTAGCCAGACTTCGTTATTGACGCGAGCGGTTTCAATGGTTACGTGGCTGCCCCTGGCGAGGCGGATGAGAAAGCCGCCGAAGGTGATGGTGTCGAGGGATTCGATGTCGACCCTGACCCACTGGTAATCCGCCTTGTTGATCCACAGGCGCAGTTTGACCTTGGGGAAGAAGGCGGTGGAGGCGCTTTTGGGGCGGTATCCGGGTTTGGGCGCGCCCTCGATCACGAAGGCATCGCCGCCGTTGAGGGCTTCCTCGCCGGTGAGTTTGAAGGTGAAGGCCTCGGGCAGTTCCTTGAGGGGCTCGCGCTGCCGCTGTTGCTTGCGTTCCCATTCGGCGACGCGGCGCTGGCGCTGTTCCGGGGTTTCCTTGCGGCGGTCGGCGATGCTCTTCTGGAGTTTTTCTTCCTCTTTGCGCTGGTCTTTGGGGGAAAGCGGCTGGTCGTTGCGCGCCACGAGGCGGCGGTAGGGAGAGCCCTCGAGCAGGGTGACGTCAATGGTTTCGCTCTCGGTTTTTTTCAGCTTGCCGCTGGAATCGAGGTCGCGTTGTTCCTGGCGTTGCAGAAAAGTGTAGCTGCGGGAGATTTCGGTGTTGCGGCGGTCGATTTCAGTGGCGCGGCGGATGATCTCCAGGGGGTCCTGGGCGGAGAGGACGGCGGGGAGCGCAAGAGTGAGGAGAAGAAGACGCACGGTTATTCCTACGGATCGGTTCCGGCTCCGGTTACAGGCGGATGCCGGGGATGGCTCTCTTAATGTTATGTTAATCGGCGTGGCGCGGATCATCTTCTTCACGGCGGTGGTGGCGTTGCTGGGGCTGTGGGCGGCGATTGTGCGGCGGGGGAAATGACCTACGAGGGAGTGTGGGAGAGGGAGGGAGTCGATTTGACGCGGAGACGCGGAGGCGCGGAGGAAGACGCGGAGAAGACCAGGAGAGAAAGGCAAAACCTGAGAGCGCGGAGCCAGCGGAGATCGTGCGGCTTCGCACATGAGTTACAGTAAGGCCTGATGGAAGTGAATCGGATTGCGATTGCGACGGCGGACGGTGTTTCGGTTTGCGATCACCTGGCGCGCGCGGCGGCCTTTGTGGTGGTGGAAGTAAGCTCCGGCGTGCCGGGTGCGCGGGTCACGCGGGCGCGCGGGACGGAGGCTTGCGGAAATCATGCGACCTTCGTGGAAATGCTGGCGGGGTGCGATGCGGTGATCTGTGGCGGCATCGGGCAAGGCGCGGTGGGCGCGCTAGCGGCGCACGGGATTCGCGCGCTGGTGGCGCCGTCGGCCGCCGGGACCCCGATCGACGACGCCTTGCGGGCATGGATTGAGGGACGGCTGGCCACGTCGGACGAACGCGTCTGCCTGTGCGGCCACTGAGGGCTGGAAGCCACGGGCTTACAATAGGCTTTGGGAGCCTAAATATATGGAATTTCTTGCTACCAGTTTGCTGGAACTGATTACCCAGACATCCACCAACCTTCCTCCCGACGTGCGGGCGGCGATGTCGCTCGCCGCCAAGGAGGAGACGCCGGGGACGCAGTCCTCGCAGGCGCTCGATATCATCCTCTCCAACGTCGACATGGCGGTGGAAGACGAGGGGCCGATCTGCCAGGACACGGGGATGCCGACTTTCGTGGTGCACACGCCGGTGGGAGTGAACCAGATCCGCATACGGAAGGCGATCGAGGAAGCGGTGGCGGTGGCGACGCGGCGGGGCAAACTGCGCCCCAATTCGGTGGATTCGCTGACCGGGAAGAACAGCGGCAACAACCTGGGCGTGGAGACGCCGGTGGTGCACTTCGAGCAGTGGGAGCAGGACGAGATCGAGGTGAAGCTGATTCTGAAGGGCGGCGGCTGCGAGAACAAGAACATTCAATACTCGGTGCCGTGCGTTCTGGACCACCTGGGGCGGGCGGACCGCAACTTGGAAGGTGTGCGCAAGTGCATCCTGCACGCGGTATGGCAGGCGCAGGGGCAGGGCTGCGCGCCGGGCGCGCTGGGCGTGTGCATCGGGAGCGATCGCGCGCACGGGTACGAACTGGCGAAGGGGCAGCTTTTCCGCACGCTGGACGATGTGAATCCGAATCCGGAACTGGCGAAGCTGGAGGCGGAGATCATGGAAGAGGCGAACCGGCTGGGGGTGGGCGCGATGGGGTTCGGCGGCAAGGCGAGCCTGATCGGCTGCAAGATCACGGCGGCGAACCGGCTGCCGGCGAGTTTCTTCGTGAGCGTGGCCTACGACTGCTGGGCGTTCCGCCGGCTGGGCGTGCGTCTGGATGCGGCGACGGGGGCCATCACGAAGTGGCTGTACCGCGATCCGGAGCGGGTGGTGGAGAAGATGGCGCGGGGCGAGGGCTTCCCGCTGAGCGGGAGGGAAGTGGTGTTGACGCCGCCATTGACGGAAGCGCAGATGCGCGCGCTGAAGGTGGGCGACGTGGTGCTGATCACGGGCGAGATGTTCACGGGGCGGGACAACGTGCACGCGTACCTGATGAAGAACGCGCCGCCGGTGGATTTGAACGGCGCGGCGCTTTACCATTGCGGACCGGTGATGTTGCAGGAAGGCGGCGAGTGGAAGGTGAAGGCGGCGGGTCCGACGACGAGCATCCGCGAAGAGCCGTACCAGGCGGACGTGATCAGGCGGTACGGGGTGCGGGCGGTGATCGGCAAGGGCGGCATGGGCAAGAAGACGCTGGACGCGCTCCAGGAGTGCGGCGCGGTGTACCTGAACGGCATCGGCGGGGCGGCGCAGTATTACGCGCGGACGGTGGAGAAGGTGCTGGGCGTGAGCCTGATGGAGTTCGGGATACCGGAAGCGATGTGGCATTTGCGGGTGAAGGGCTTCGCGGCGATCGTGACGATGGACGCGCACGGCAACAGTCTGCACGCCGAGGTGGAGCAGGCGACGGGGGCGGTGCTGGGAACGTTGCAGAAGGCGTGACGGGATTGCTACACTGAAGATTCCCCGGCCAGGTAGCTCAGCTGGTAGAGCAGCGGACTGAAAATCCGCGTGTCGGCGGTTCGATCCCGTCCCTGGCCACCATAAAAAACTAACAACTTACAACTGGCTTTGAACCGCCGAAGCCAGCCCGCGTGGAGTGGAAACCTATGAATGTGCGCGGGCAACGCGGTTGCGAACAAGCGGACACCGCACTTGGCATTGGCGACCTTGCACGACTCACTGGGGTCATTCGTCGCTATCGCCGAGCCCGCGATCTGAGGGTGTGACACCAGTTCGCGGCGTTCAGACAGGGCGCCTGACTCGCACCTTATGCTCGGTCGCGACGACCAGGCATCCTCGCCACTGATCGACGCGCTCGGTTGCGAACAGCGTTGCCACCCGGGCCGCCAAGGCATTCCTGCCAGGCTGTGCGAGGCGCACCAGCAGCAATCCCGCGTGTGTCCCGGGCGTGAACCGGCGCACGTCGGAGAAATCCAGGTCCTGCGTGATCAGAAACCGGTCAACCGCCTGTGCGGCTTGCCAGACTTCGTTGTCGTCTCGTTCTGCCAAGTGCTCAGAGGGCACGGTATCGACGTCATGCCCAAGTTCCTGGAGTTTGGAGACCAGGCTCTCGGGCAGATTCTCATCAAGCTTGATGTTCACCGGATGGGCGACTCAGCGACTGGGAGATCTTCTTGGGCCGACGTGGCAGCAAACGCAATGGCAGCCCGGACGTCTTCGTCGCACAGCGTTGGGAAGTCAGCCAGAATCTCGGCCGTCGTGGCGCCTTCGGCCAGACTGGCAAGCACCGTCCTCAGGGTCACTCGTGTGCCCTTGAGCACGGGCTCGCCACCGACGACGTGGGGGTCGCGCTCGATGTGTTCGCGATAGTTCATGGCCGTCTCTATTTTAGCGCTTCCGCCGCCCCGTTCGCCCGTGCGCTGGCCCGCCGTGGATCGAGCTGAATGCCAGCCAGTGGCAGGTGGAATTGTTTGTAGTGCCTTCGGGGCTCACACACGATGGACTAAAACGCCAGGGGATGGCAAGTTGCTAAGGGGCGCCGTTAAACTCCGTTCATGTGGGCAGGCGGGCACCAGCCAACGGTTGATGTTACTAAGTACACGGTTGGGCAGTCTCGTGCGAAAATGGATTACACCGGATGCTGGAGAGATTACTGATCGCACTGTTTTTCGTTTCCGCCGCGCCGCAATTCCAGTTGCGCGACACCGGGGGCGCGATGCACACTTCCGCCGAATGGGCAGGGAAGAAGGCGGTGCTGCTCTACTTCGTGACTGTCGATTGCCCGGTGGCCAACAGCTACGTCCCGGAGATGAACCGCATCAAAGAAGCTTATGCGGGGCGGGGCGTCGCCTTCTATGCGGTGCAGGCGGACCCCTCGGTGGCCGAAGCCGCGGTGGTCCGCTACGCGCGCGACTATGGGTACAGTTTCCCGCTGCTGCTGGACCCGGCGCAGACGCTGGTGCGCCACACTAACGCCACGGTGACGCCGCAAACCGCGGTGCTCTCGCCGGAGGGCAAGGTGCTGTACCTGGGCCCGGTGGATAATCGTGTGGAGGACTTCGGCAAGCAGCGGCCGCGGGCCACGGAGAGCTACGTGCGGGAGGTGCTGGACGCCGTGTTGAGCGGGAAGGCGATCGGCGTGGCGAGCCACAAATCGATCGGCTGCGCGATTCCGAGGAGCGCGAAGTGAAGATTGTTTGCCTGATGCTGATTGGGCTGGCATGCATGCCGGCCGCCGACGAAAAGGATGCGGCGCGCCTGCCTGAAGGGCCCGGCAAGGAGATTGCCGGCAAGCTTTGCCTGGATTGCCACGATTCCGGAAACTTCCGCAAAGCGCGTTTCAGCAGCGAGGAATGGTCGGATGCGGTGGCGGACATGGTGGAGCGGGGCGCCAAGGGCACGCCGGCGGAAATCGAAGCGGTGGTGGCATACCTGGCGAAGAACTTCGGCGAAGGTGCGGGGGTGCGGATCAATACGGCACCGTTCGCGGAGATCAAAGTGGTTCTGGGCTTCACGGTTGCCGAGGTGCGCGCGCTGGTGGAATACCGCGAGAAGAATGGCGATTTGAAGAGCTTCGACGAACTGCTGAAGGTTCCCGGTATCGACGCGGCGAAAGCCGAGGCGCAAAGGGCGCGGATTATTTTTTAGAGGAGTCCGAGCTTTGCTCGGATTGGCAGGCTGAAGCCCGCCCCACCTGGCCGGCTGAAGCCCGCCCCACCTGGCCGGCTTAAGCCCGCCCCAACAGGCGGCGGGAGAGGGCGGCGAGAGCGTCCATCATGGCGCGGCGGGCTTCGGCGAAGGCGTGGGGTTGGGGCGTGCCGGCCTTCAGATAATCCAGGAGGATGGCTTCGGCGGCGACGAACTCGGTGGCGGCATCGGCCACATCGGCGGCGATTTCCAGCGGAATGGTGGCCACTCCATTGGCGTCGGCGTGCACGAGATCGGCGGCGTGAATGGTCAAGCCGCCGACGCGCACGGGACGGTGCAGATCCACGATGTGGCTATAGCCGTGCGAGCAGATGGCGCCATTGCTGAAGGCGGGAAACCCGAGGCGCCGCACCTGATCCAGATCGCGCGCGCCACCGGAGGTGACCAAGCCTACGGCGCCAAAGGTTTGATAGGTGGTGCACATGATTTCGCCGAAGGTGGCCGCCACCGGCGGATCGTCGAGATCCTGGAAGACGACCATGGGCGGACCCGGCAGTTCGGCAAAGCGCGCCACCTGCTGGTCGAGCGAGCCGTAGACATCGCCTTCCTGGCGCGGCAGGGCGCAGCGCATGGTGGCGGTGGCGGCGTATCCGACGGCGGGCGGCATTTCAGGGAAACAGGCGCGGATGCGGCCGTCCATGTATCCGGCCGTGCGCGGACGCACTTCAAACAGTTCGATGGTGTTGCAGATGGTGGGCGTATCGAACTTCGCCAAAGCTTGGAGATCAATTGCCATGCAGGGCCGATTGTAGCGCGTGGAGGAGGTTTAACGAAAGATAGCGTGGACAGAGGCGTGGCGGAACGATCAGAATGGCTGTCAACCATCATGAGTTTTCCGACCTCCATAGGGATGCGCAGGCACTTCCCCACGCCGTCGCTGACGGTATTTATCTTCCTGCAAGTGCTGGACATACTTACCACTCTGTTGGGCCTGCAACTGGGCGCCGAAGAAAGCAGCATGTTTCTGGGGCGCCTGATGCGCGCGGGACCGGTGGCGGCGCTTTTGATCTCCAAGATCATTGCGGTCCTGCTGGTGGCCATGGCCATGAGGTTCAAACGGCCGCGCGTGGTGGTTTTCCTGAATTATTGGTTCGCGGTGGTGGTGAGTTGGAACCTGGGGATCCTGTTGCTGAGCCAGTTGTCAGGACTCCGGCGGCACTAGAAGGCGTCGCGCTCCGCGGTGGTTGCGGCAATCAACTCGACCAGTTCCGGACCGACATCTTCCGGTAAGCCGGGACGGGTAAGGATCTCGCAGAGCGCCATCAAATCGACGGCGCGCGCGAGGTCGCGCCAGTCCTGGGGCAGCGACCCGCCGGCGGCGCAAAAGGCTTGCGAAAAGTGGGGTTCCACGAGAGGCCGGGCGTGCCGCTCGTAGCGCATCATGTGGCCCACATCGACCAGCGGGGGGCCGGAGAACGCAAACTCCCAGTCGATGACTGCGCAGACGCGCCAGCGGCCGTCGACGCGGTCCACCAACAGGTTCGGTCCGCCGAAGTCGGAATGCACGAGGCGGCGCTGGGCAAGGAGCGGCGCCATGCGCGGCGCCCAGTTCCAGGCGTACCGGCGCACGCGATTCTGTTGCGCGGCATCCAGGCGGCGCGCGGTTTCCGGAGACCTCAGGCAGTTCTCGACAAAGTCCGCGGTTGCCCGGGGGCCCTCCAACAGGGGCGGGCCGATGGTGAGTCCGGCGTCAATCCGTCCGGGGGAAGGGAATTCAAAAGATGCGATGCGGGCGAGCGTTTCGCCGATGGAATGGGCCGCCTCGGCGATCTCCAGCGGGTTGTGCCGCGCCTTAAGCTGGCGGAACGTCAGTCCCTTTGCCCAGCGCAGCAGAGCATGCGGCGCCACGCCCTCCTCTTCGCCGGTTGCGGCGTAAAGGATCTCCGGCACCGGCACGCGCGCCGCCACCAGGCGGTGAAGGTCGACTTCTTTTTGGCACGCCGAGGGGTCCCGTGTATAGAGGCGAAGCACCAGGGGATCTCGCAGGCCTTCGACCTCAAGCCGGTACATGGCGTTGATCAACCCGCCCGGCATGAAGGCGAAAGAGCGGAGGGCATGCCCGGGGAGCGCTTGATGGAGAATGCGCGGGATCACCCGCCGCCATACCGCGTCGTCGTGGATTGTGCTTATCATTGGACTATGCCCACCGGGTATGCGCTGGCGGCTGCTTACTGCCTGGCCCTCTCCGCCGCGAGAGCGCAGATCCCCACTCTACCTGATGCGCCCATCACCACGTTCGGCGTCACGGTGGTCGATTCGTCCGGCCTTCGCGGCGACATCTACCTGCTCCGGCCCGAGACCGACCGGCTTCCCAACTTCGAAAAACTGAAGCCGGTGGGCTCGATTTACACCAGCGCCCTCAACATTCCACCGCGCAGTTTTCTCGACGGCTTCCCTGGTGTCACCAACCGCTTCGAGTGGTTCGCCATCGATTACAACGGCTATTTCTACGTCGACAATCCCGGAATGTACCGTTTCCTTCTTGCCTCCGACGATGGTTCCAAGCTTTACATCGACAACAAAAGAGTGATCGACAATGACGGCATACATCCGATTCATCCCGAGCAGTGCAGCATTACCCTGAAGGGCGGAATCCATCACATCCGCATCTCCTACTTCCAGGGGCCCCGTGAGTCGGTGGCCCTGATTCTCGCGGTGGCGCGTCCCGGCGAGGATTGGCGAGTTTTCAGCACCAACGAATTCCGTCCGCCGCGCAATCCGGCCGACTGGAAGTACGGCGACCCGAGCGACCTGCCCGGCAGCGACGCAGGCGGGAAGCGCAAGAAATGACCGGTGGGACAGGACAATCGTTTTCTGTGGTCTGTTGGGATGGGCCTTCGGCCCGCGAAATTTCATGAAAAATGGTGGGGCAGGCAAGGTGGGGCAGGCGCTTTCTAGGAACTTGCAAAATAAACTGTCCGGAGATCTTGGCAGGCCCCGGACGGGTTCGGGGCGCGGGTTTCCGCCCCGAACCTGTTACTTAATCTA
>JBEKDV010000009.1:0-53748 GCA_050014175.1 Candidatus Solibacter sp.
AAGCAGTCGCCCTACGCCCCCGCCCGCTGGGTCAACGAGTGGAACAACCTCGATGGCACCATCGAGCGCGGCTACGGCGGCCGCTCCATCTTCTGGGACAAGATGCAGGCCCGCAAAGATCTCTCCCGCGTCGCCGATTATGGCCGCCTCCTCGCCTCGCTCGGCATCAATGCCTGCTCCATCAACAACGTCAACGCCGACCCGCGCGTGCTCGCCAGTGATTTCATTCCGCAAGTCGTCCGCATCGCCGAGGCCTTCCGCCCCTGGGGCGTGCGCGTCGCTCTCGCCGTCGATTTCGGCAGTCCCAAGTCCGTCGGCGGCCTCGATACCTTCGACCCCCTCGACGCCGGCGTCGCCGCCTGGTGGAAAGCCCGCGCCGACGCGCTCTACGCCGCCATCCCCGACCTCGCCGGCTTCGTCCTCAAGGCCGATTCCGAAGGCCGCGTCGGCCCGTCCACCTATGGCCGTTCCCACGCCGACGCCGCCAACGTGGTGGCCCGCGCCCTCCAGCCACACGGCGGTCTTCTTTTCTACCGCGGCTTCGTCTACGACCACCACGCCGATTGGACCAACCCCAAGAACGACCGCGGCCGCGCCGCATACGACAACTTCCAACCCCTCGATGGCAAGTTCGACGACAACGTCGTCGTGCAGATCAAACACGGCCCCATCGACTTTCAGGTCCGCGAGCCCGCGTCTCCCCTCTTCGGAGCGCTGGAAAAAACCAACCAGGCCATCGAGCTGCAAATCACCCAGGAGTACTTCGGCCAGGCCCGCCACACCGTCTTCCTCGTCCCCATGTGGAAAGAGGTGCTGGATTTCGATATGCACGCCGCCGCCGGCGCCACGCCGGTGAAAGCCCTGGTGGCCGGCAAGACGTTCCACCGCCCCACGGGCGGATTCGTCGGCGTCTCCAATGTCGGCCTCGACGAAAACTGGTACGGCAATCACCTCTCGCAGGCCAACCTCTACGGCTTCGGACGCCTCGCCTGGAATCCCGATCTCAGCGCGCAACAGATTAGCGACGAGTGGACCAAACTCACCTTCGGCGCCGATCCTAAGACTGTGGAGACCATCAACTCCATCCAGCTCACCAGTTGGCGCACCTACGAAAACTACACCGGCCCGCTGGGCTTGCAGACGCTCACCGATATCGTCGGCAACCACTACGGCGTCAGCGTGGAAGCCTCCGAACGCAACGGCTGGGGCCAGTGGCACAATGCCGACGAAAAGGGCGCCGGCATGGAGCGCACCGTGGCCAAGGGCACTGGTTATACTTCGCAATACCGTCCAATTGTTGCCAAGGTGTACGAATCCTTAGAGACCTGCCCCGACGAGTTGCTGCTCTTCCTCCATCATGTTCCCTACACCTACAAACTCCACTCCGGCAAGACCGTGATTCAGCATCTCTACGATACGCACTACGAGGGCGCCGGCGCGGTCGATAACTACATCCGCCAGTGGAAGGCGCTCAAGGGCCGCATTGACGACCGGCGCTACGGCGAAGTTCTGGCCCAGTTCACTTACCAGGCCGGCCAGGCCGAGGTCTGGCGCGACGCCGTCAATAACTGGTTTTTCCGCGCCTCCGGCATCCCCGATGCCAAGGGCCGCGTAGGCCACCACCCCGGGCGCTTCGAAGCCGAGTCCATGACACTCGCCGGCTACACCGTGGTCGATGTGACCCCGTGGGAAGCCGCTTCCGGTGGCAAGGCCGTCGTGTGCCCGGTGGCCCAATGCTCGGCCGCCCTCCGCTACCAGGGCGCGGCCGGCTGGTACACCATCAACGTCCGCTACTTCGACCAGATCGACGGCGTCTCGCGCTTCCGTCTCCTCATCGGCGAGCAACTCGTGGACGAGTGGACCGCTGCCGATCGTCTCCCCACGCGCCGCATCGATTCCTCCTCCTCCGCCCGCCGCACCGTGCCCGGAATCGCCCTCCGCCCCGGCGATGAAATCCGCATCGAAGGCATTCGCGACGGCAACGAAACCGCCGCCCTGGATTACATCGAGATCCTGCCGGAAGGAAATTAAGGCCGGATTCACCGCAATCTTGCGACTCGGTACCCCGGAGCCTTGACTTTGGCCTCTAAAAGTGAGCATATAGTTTGAAGTTCGAACCAATTTGCTATGGGGTTAGCCATGAAACTAAAAACTCCGTCGATGCTTCGTTTCGCGACTCTGCTGATCGCGCTGGCCTGTGCGTCCCCGTCACTCGACGCCCAGGTCCTATATGGATCGCTCACCGGAAACGTGACCGATCCCAGTTCGGCCGCTATTCCGGGCGTTAAAGTGACCGCCCTGAACGCTGACACCGGGGTCTCGCGCCAGGTGGAAACAGATGCCCGCGGAGCGTACCTGTTCAGCAACCTCCAGATGGGCACCTATAAGGTTACCAGCGAGGCGAAGGGCTTCCAAACGACGATCGTGGATCAGATCGTCGTAAATGCAAACGAGGTCCGGCGCGTCGATATCCAGGCGAAGATCGCCCAGGCCACCGAAACCGTTGAAGTGCTGGCCAGTTCCGCCATACTGCAAACCGACAAGTCCGATGTGCATTCGGAGATCTCGTCCCAACAGGTGGTGGAACTGCCTTATAGCGGTGGTGAAGGCAAGAATTTCCAGAGCCTCCTATACCTGGTTCCGGGCGCCGGCATACCGGCTACCCGCGAGGCCAACTCGGAGGCCGGTAATCCGCAACGCGCGCAGACGCTTTTCATGAACGGCGTCTCCTCCACCGGCAACAGCACGAAACTCGATGGCGCCACCGTGTCCTATCCGTGGCTGCCGGTGAATATCGCCTATGTGCCGCCTTCGGAAGCCATCGAAACCGTCAACATTTCCACCAACTCCTTCGACGCCGAGCAGGGCGCGGCGGGTGGCGCGGCGATCAACGTGGCCATCAAGTCGGGCACCAATCAGTACCACGGAGTGGTGTTCGAGCGTAATCAGAATAACGAAATGACGGCGGTGAACTACTTCTCACACACCAGCCCGCTGAACAAGAACATCTTCAACCAGTACGGATTCGCCTTCGGCGGGCCCATCTGGATTCCCAAAATCGTCCACGGCAAGAACAAGCTTTTCTTCTTCCTCGACTATCAGGGAACCAAGCGGCGCCAGTACGCGGCTTCGACCAACTTGACGCTTCCCACCGCGGCCATGCGTACCGGAGACTTGAGCGCCACCGGCGTCACCATTTACGACCCGCTCACCGGGAACGCCGATGGCACCGGCCGCACCCCGTTCGCCAATAACACGATCCCCAGCACACGGATCGACCCGGCGGCCGCGACGTTGACCGCCCTGTTGCCCGCCTTGACACGGCCCAATTCGTACACCAGCAACTACGACGCCTATGGCAACACCCAGTACAACCGCTCCAACTGGGATTTTAAGGTCAACTATAATCCCAACGACAAGTTGATGATCTGGGGCCGGTACAGCCTATCCCCCATGGACATCGTGGCATTGCTGGTCTTGGGACCGGTGGCGGGCGGCGACGCGTTTGGCGGCGGAAACCCGGGCCACGCCGGTGGGCGGGTGCAGACCACCGCGGCCGGCTTCACCTATACCCTGTCGCCTACCCTTCTGGTGGATGGCAACGTCGGCTACACCCGCCAGAACATTGGCGCCAACGGCGACGAACAAAACGGCGATTACGGCTTGAACACTCTGAAAATACCGGGCACCAACGGCGTTGGACCGAACTATATGGGCGTTCCCGGATTCCAGGTCACCGGCGTCGCCAACATCGGCAACACCAACACCGGCAGCCCGTTCCAGTTCCGCGACAACCAGTACACCACCGCCATCAACCTCAGCAAGACCAAAGGCGCGCACAACCTGCGCTTCGGGTTCGAATACGATAAGTACGCCCTCAACCACTTCCAGCCGCAGGGCGGGACCTTCGGCACCGCTCGCGGCACTTTTGGATTCGACGGCACGCTGACCGCGCTCAAGGGCGGCGCGGCGGTGAATTTCAATGGCGTCCCGGCCAATTCCTGGGCGCAGTTCCTGCTCGGCGACCCCAGCCGTGCCGGAAAAATCACCCAGTTCCAGAACCCTAACTCCCTGCGCTTCTCCGATTGGGCGGTGTACGCGCGCGATCAGTGGCAAGTAAGCCGCAACCTGACCGTCAATTACGGCCTGCGATGGGAATACTATCCGATTTTCTCGCACAACTGGTATGGTGCTACCCGATTCGACACCGCTACGCTTACGGAGCTGATTGGCGGCGAAGGCGGCGTTCCATGGGACACCGGCGCAACCGCCAGCAAGAAGGGCTTCGCTCCGCGCTTGGGCTTGGCCTATCGCCTCGGCCCCAAGACCGTGATCCGCACCGGCTACGGCATTACGATCGATCCGGACAACATGCGCAACCAGCGCAATGCATTCCCCTCGGTGCTCAACCAGGACTTCCAGCCGGCGAATTCCTATCAGTTCATCACCAATACGGGCGTTGCCCAAGCCACGCTGCGCACCGGCATTCCCGCGCCCACGGCCCCGGATATCAGCGGCGGTAAGATCACCGCGTCCACCACTGCCTCCCCCACCACGTATCTGCCAAGCACCAGCATTGCCGCCTCATTCCCTCAGTACATGAACCGGGGCTACATTCAGAGCTGGAACTTCTTCCTCCAGCGTGAATTCTCCCCGACCCTGACGGCTGAAGCGGGATACGTAGGCACGCACGCCGTCCACCAAATGATGGGAATCAACATCAATGGGTCGGCTCCCAACACGGGTAACGCAGGCCGCCAGTTCGCTCCTTACCTGACCACCGATTTCAACCAGTATCAGCCGTTCGGCGACCTGACCTACGACGGCTTGCAGACCAACGTAAAGAAGCGTTTTGGTTCGTCGCTCATCGGCATGGCCTACACGTTCTCCAGGGCCATCGATAACTATAATGGCGACAACGGGGACGGCACTATTTTCCGCGCCTACCCGGTGTCGTATGCGCTGAACAAGCAATTGGCGGGCTTCGACCGCAAGCACACGTTCCAGCTCTATCACGTGATCCAATTCCCGTTCGGCAAAGGGCACAAGTTTCTACACGACGGCGTGATTGCCCAAATCGTCGGCGGATTCCAGATCGGCGGCACCCTCAGCCGGTTTAGCGGCCTGCCATTCACCATCGGCTCCAACAGCTCGGTGAATGCCGGCGGCCAAGGGCAGACGGCATCGCAAATCAATCCGACAGTCCAGATTCTGGGCGGACACGATCCTAACACCCCGTATTTCGATGGAACGGCCTTCACCAATCCGCCCGCCGGAACCCTCGGCACCACCGGCAGAGACCTGCTGCGCGGCCCGGGCTTCTTCAATATCGACGAGAACATTTCCCGCACCTTCACCCTCAAAGGAGAAAGGGTCAAGTTACAGTTCATCGGCGAAGCCTTTAACCTGACTAATACGGCGTCGTTCTCCACGCCGAACGCCACCTTCGCAACGCCCACGGTGAATAGCGCTGGCTCCATCACGAGCTACGGCAATTACAGCGTGATCAGCAGCACGGTATCTTCCGCGCGCCAATTGCAGGTGGGCGCGTACCTGCGCTTCTAACCCCGGCGTGGCGCCGGCACTCATGCCGGCCGCGTCCCCACTCATGGGGACGCTCTTGGTCCGAGGGGCTTGGGGAAATCGCTTCCCCCAAGCCCCTTTTTTCTTGGCGGGGCAGGCGGGGTACCCCTGGGTCCGCCTGCCAACTCATAGCCATGGCGTACACTGGAACCGGTATGCAAGACACCAAGCGGATAGCCATGGTGACCGGCGCCTCCAGTGGGATCGGCGCGCAGTTTGCACGCCGCTTGGCACGCGATGGCTTCGCGTTGATTCTGGTGGCGCGCCGGCAAGACTTGCTGGAACAACTGGCGCGCGAATTGGGCGGCGCGGAAATCCTCGCGGCCGACCTCACGCGGGACGAAGATCTGGCCCGTGTCGAAGCGCGTATCGCCTCCGCGCCCGAACTGGAATTGCTTGTTAACAACGCCGGCTTCGGCACCAGGGGCCGCTTCTGGGAAACCCCGTTTGATGCGCAGCGTCGCATGCACCGCTTGCATGTCATGGCGACCCTCCGGTTGACCCGCGCCGCGCTCGCCGCCATGGTACCGCGCGGCTGCGGTGGCGTCGTCAATGTATCGTCGGTGGCGGGCTTCGGCCAGAGCCCGGGCAGCGTCAGCTACTGCGCCACCAAAGCATGGATGAACAGCTTCACCGAGGGACTCGATCTGGAGCTGCGCGGCATAGGTTCTCCCGTGCGCGTGCAGGCGCTCTGTCCCGGGTTCACCTTCACCGGCTTTCACGACGCCCCGGGAATGAGCCGCGAAGGCATTCCCTCCTGGCTCTGGCTGCGCGCCGAAGACGTGGTGGACGCGTCCCTGCGCGGCTTGCGGCGGGGCAAGCTGTTCGTCGTGCCCGGCGCCATCTACAAGCTCGTGGTAACCCTCGAGAAACTGACGCCCCGCTGGCTGCGCTCTCTGGCCGTAGTCGCCGCCACGCGCCGCGCGTAGCGTAGCCTTTTAGGCTGCCATGCCCCCATTCCTGGGGGCATTCTTCTTCTAAGCTAAGCTAATCTATTCTTTCCTACATCCGGCAACTCCACGCCGGCGCCGCCGCCCGCGCCACCGGAATGCGCGAGAGCAGCAGCAGATGATCCGCCGCGGCGCCGATTACCTCCTGCGGGGCCGATTCCGCGGCCTTGCGATAGGCCCCCGTGATCAGGAAGTCGCTCTCCGGGTGGGCCCGGATCAGCGCCGCCAACTCCGCCTCCGTCCGCGCCACGATCAGGGTGGCGATCGGCGCGCCGGAATCCAGCCCCCACGCGCGCAGACGAGCCCGGAAGGCCGGCGTATAGCGGGCCAGGTCGTTGAACTGACCCACCGTCACCGTGATGCCCATTTCTTCGAAGGGCATGGCGTACGGACCGGCGGGCGCCGCCACCGGCGCCACCGCGGCGTACCGCAGTCGCGCCAGGGGAAGCACCGAGGCGTACAGATCGTCGGCCAGATCCAGCACGATCAGCTCGTTGCCGCGTCCCTGAGCGCAGTAGTCCGAGAATACCGGCGCCGTGGGCTGCGCCGTATTGGCCCGGAAATCCAGCCCCCACGGGAGTTCCGGTTCGCTGGCTTTGATCTGCAACGCGGCGGCCAGCGCCACCAGCATCCAGGGCGCATAGCGCTGCCCACGGAACGGACTCCAGCCCGCGGCCACCAGCGCCAGCGCCGGCACCAGCGGCAGCAGATACGAAGCGTTGCGATATTGCCAACCGCCGATCGCCGCCAGCGTGACCGCCATCCAGGCGGCCACCAGCACCGGCGCCGCTGTGCGCCGCCGCAGATCGGAGAGGAAGGCCGGAATAGCCACCGCCGCGGCAGCCAATAGAACCGGGTCCGTGACGGCCAGCCGCATCAGGTAGAACAGCGCCTGGTTCTCCCGCGACGTCTGTGGCGGCGCGCCCGCTCCGTAGCCCAGAATCTCCACCGCGAAGTGCTCCGTCCAGAACCACCGCCCGTGGACCGCGAACTGGTAGAGAAACCACGGGGCGGCCAGAGCCAGGGCCAGGGCCGCCGCCAGACAGACGCGCGCGAAGGCCGGCCGCTCCTGACGGCGCGCGGCCAGCCAGTACAGCCCTAAAACCACCAGCGGGAGAATGCCCGCGATCCCTTTGGTCAGGATGGCGGCCGCCACCGCGCCCGAGAAGCCCGCCAGCGCCGCGCGCGATTCCAGCCACGGGTCGCAGAAAAGGGCGTAGAAAGCCGCGATGTAGAAGGCCAGCAGCAGGCCGTCGGTCATGCAAACCCCGGCCAGCGTATGCCACAGGTGATTGCTGAGAAGCAGCGCGCCCGCCGCCGCGCCCGCCTGCCAGCCGGCCAGTTCGCTGGCCCATAGGAAAATCAGCCCCAACGCCAGCGCCGAGAGCATCGCGATGGGCAGGCGCAGCGCCAGCCGCGAGACGCCCAGCAGCTTGCTGCCGGCCGCCGCCATCCACACCAGAAGCGGCGGCTTGTAGAGCGCGTAGCGCCCCATGAAGCGCGGTGTCAGCCAGCCACCCTCGCGCGCCATGGCGATGGCCGAGTGCGCGTACAGGGCCTCGTCCTGGGCGGATATCTTACTGATCGGATCGATGGTGTCGCCGGCCAGGCCGACGCGGGCCGCACGCACCAGAAGACAGGCCAGCGCCAGCAAGGCAACGGCGCAGAGGGCCCGTCGCATACCGTAAAGACAATAACACAAGTGGCATAAGGCTCCGCCTTGTGCATCCGCTTCGAAGCTCGGACCTACTTCGTCTTACTTTCCACCACCCCCAGATCGGTGAGGATCTTGGGCGCCGCTTCATCCATGGCCAACAGGTTGTGGCAGGCATTGCAATCCTGCGTGATACTCTTGCCGTCCTTGGCGTTGTGGCCGCCGTCGTGGCAGCGGAAACAGCCCGGATAGTCGGTGTGCCCGATATTGATCGGGTAGGCGCCCCAGGTGACTTTCATTTCCGGGAAAATGTTGCGGTCCCAAACTGCCAGCACCTGTTTCCCGGCGGCGGCGATTTCGTCCTTCCGCTGCGCGTAGATCGCCGGGTACGTGTCCTGGTAATACTTGATGAAGGCGGCCGGAATCTTCTGCGCCGCCTCGTCGCGGCTCAGGTAGCCGCCTTTCAGGATCTCCACCGCCTTTTTCTTGACAAATGGCAGCGTGCCCGAAATCAGGCCGGCGGCCATGGCTTTGTCCATCCCCCGTTCCGGCAGATCGTAGCTGTGCGAGGGGCGGTTGTGGCAGTCCATGCAATCCATCTCGCGACTGTCCGCGACGCCGCCGTTGGGTTTGGCGTCGGCCGTGACGTAGAGCGTCTGTCGGCCGGGGCCGTTGTATTCCACCCACGGGATGTTCTGCCGCTGCTCGTCGCTGGCCTTATAGTTGATGGTTACACCGGGTCCCAGGTGGGTGCCGTGGATCCCGATGCCGTGGTTGCCACCGCCGATTTTCATCAGCAGCACGGTCTTGGTCAGGGTGTTGGCTTCGTCGTCGGCGAACTTGTTGATCACCCGCACGCGGTCCTCGCCGTACTTCTGCGGCCAGTGGCAGGCTTCGCAGGTTTCGCGCGCCGGACGCAGATTGTGGACCGGCGTCGGAATCGGCCGCGGATAGGTCTTGAAAGTGACCGCCAGCAACTGTCTCGTGCCCGAAAGCTTGCTCTTCACGAACCAGCCCGCCCCCGGGCCAATGTGGCACTTCACGCACTCCACCCGGGAATGCGGGGATTCCTGATAGGCGGTGAATTCCGGCTGCATCACGGTGTGGCACGTCTTGCCGCAGAAGCTCACCGAATCCATGTAGTTGACCGCGCTGTACGCCAACTGGCTGCCGATCACCACGTTGGCCACCGTGGTCGCGGCAATGAAATATACCAGCTTGCGCAGCTCCGGATTGCTCCAGGTGGGTTTCGGAAATTCCGGGGGATAGATGCCGGTGTGGCCTTCCCGTCTTCGCTTCAGCCACATGCCCAGCGGGATCAAAATCAGGCCCCCGAAAAACGGGCCCGGAATCGTCAGAAACGCGATCATGCCCAGATAGGGATTCTCCGTCTCTCCCTTCAGCGTCACGGGCAGTAGGAACAGCCACAGGACGGTCGTGGTGGTGACCAGCACCACCCCCGCCAGGCTGATCCAGTTATTCGAAAGGTGAATGAGGGGGGACAACCAGCCACGTCCCCCTTTTGAGAGATTGTTGGGCGTCATGCGTGTGTCTTAGTCTCCCGCGGCCGGAGCCGTCGGTTTCTGATGCTCCGCGGATGGGGTCTGATTTTTTACGGTCTTGCCCGTCAGGAATGCCGTATTGAGCGGGTAGACGTCCGGATCGAAGATGATCGAGTAGAAGTGCCAGACGACAATGGCGAGAGTCGCCAGCAGGGCCTCGTAAAAGTGCACCGAGGTGGCAACATCGAGCCATACCTTGGGGAACAGCTTCATGGCCAGGTTGTTGGCCCACAGCAGGCTGCCGGAGGCCACCATCACGATGGCGCCCCACACCACCGCCCAGTATTCGGCCTTTTCGATATAGCTGTGCGGCGAACGCACCGGCGGCGTGGTGCCCAGCCCCAGATTGTAGGCGAAACCCGATAGCGCCTCGCGCGGGTCGTTGGTATTCGGCAGCATCTCCTTCCAATGATCGCGCAGCTTCTTGCTGACGATGAGCGAGATCAGGTGCGTCACCGAAATTCCGATGAACACCGCCGCCGCCACGCGATGGATCAGGCTGCGCATGGAGTGTGCGCCTTCCAGCAAAAGCAGCGGGCGCGCCCACCACTGATCGGGGTATTTCAGGGCGAAGCCCGTCCACGCCAGCGTCAGGAAAGAGGTGGCCAGCACGGCGTGCTGGATTCGCTCGAAGGGCAGCATGCGGAGTTCGTGGTCGCCGTGCACGGCGTGGCGCCCGGTCGGCGTGGCGCGCTGCCTTTGGAAGCGCAACCGGAAAAGCTTGCGGACCCAGTCGCCCCCTTGATGAAGCATCATGAGGCCGATCGTCACCGGGATGATCATCAGATAAAGCTGGCGTACCCATTTGAGGGCTTCCGGTTCGGTGGCGCCTTCGGCCACGTGCACCTGGCTGATGGCGAAGCGCGTTCCGGCGCCCGCGTGGCATTTGCCGCAGGTGGTGGGCAGATTCTTGGGGTTGATCGTGCTCTTGGGGTCGCTCGAGGGCAGGATGTTGTGCACGCCATGGCAACTGGCGCAATTGGCGACCGTTTGCGAGCCGCTCTTGGCGGCCAGACCGTGGAAAGAGGAGTCGAAGCTCACCAGGCGGTCGCTGGGCATGCCGAACTTGCGGGTCAGACGGACGTCGCCGTGACAACTTCCGCAGGTGTCGCGGATGTGGCTGACATTGACCGGGCTGGCGGCGTTGGTGTGCTTCAGAATCTTGTGCTCGCCGTGGCAATCGGTGCACAGCGGCGCCTGCGTCACGCCCCGCGCCAAAGCCTGGCCGTGCACGCTGGCGCGGAACTGTTCGACTACCTCGGTGTGGCACATACCGCAGGTGTCCGGCACCGCCAGGCGGAAAGCCTGCGATTTCGGGGCCAGCAGTTCGTGCGCCGGGCCGTGGCACAGGGAGCAATCGGGCGCGCCCTCGTTGCCCGCCTTGCGAGCCTGGCCGTGCACACCCTGTGCGTAGTCGCCCGCCTGGTCGGCGTGGCAGGTGAGGCAGACCGGTTTGGGAATATTCGCCGGGTGGGGAACTTTTTCGTGCGATTCGTGGCAGGTATCGCATGAGAGCTCGGCGTGCGCGCTCTTGGCGAGTTTCTGCCCCTGCTGCTCATGGCAGGACTTGCATTCGGGTACTGCGGCGTTGCCGGCGGCGAACGGATCCGCGCCGGCAACGCCGGCAAACAGGCCCAAGAACACCGAACCGAGCCTTAGGCCCAAGGTGTAAAATGCCCGGTTCTTCATGCCGCTAGGCTCCTACGGATGGCCTTCCGACGAACTGCTCCCAGATATAAGCGGCGGCGATCAGAAGCCCCATGACGACGGTGATCACCGTCAGAATTTTGCCCCATTTGTCGATGACGTCGAGTTTTTGGGACAGGGATGTCTGCGACGTGATCGTGCCGTGCATCACGTGCAGGCTGTCGTCCTCGTTTCTGGCCACCGCCTGCCGCCAGAGGAACAGAGCCAACACAACCAGCGCAAGAACGATCCAGACTATGGCTAACGGAAGAAAATTCATAATCGACCTCCAGATTCGCGTTTCACCAGCGAATTTGCCCGCCCGGGTTAACGACCGGGCCGGCCACTATAATAGCGAACAGCGAGCAACTTAGAGCGGCTCTCCCGATAACGAATGCACGCCGGAGTCCACCCCGGCGTGGGGCTAAACTATTGAGTTTTGCAGCGTTTGGATCCGGGATTCCTGGGTTCTGGGGGTAGTGGCGCATGGACAGTTCCGGCAGTGGGCGAAATTCCGCTCGGAGATGAGTCAATGTGGGGCTTTTCAACACGCAGCCCCGCAGCCATGATTGCCAGCAGGACCGTACTGATGGGGTCCTGCTCGCTGACCACGGAGACGATGCCGGCCTCCCAGGCTTCGGCCATCAGTTGCGGGTCCCGCTGCGTGATCAGTACGATCCGCTCCGGGTTGGAGAGGGGCAGCGCCAGCCGTTCTAGCATGGATTGATCCAGCACCATCACGCAGTGTTTCGAAGGGTCGGGCCGGCCCACCGATTCCACATGCCATGCGCAAGTGCGGGACAGGGCTTCACGAAGGGCGGCGGCGTACATCCCGTCAGCGATCGCGAGCTGAACCGTTTGCATCATGGACGACTCCACGCCTCCGCCTTCCGAGTACCTACTTCTTCTCCTTGTAACCGTCGAAATTCTTGTGCTCGGAGTAGTACTTGCCGGCATCCGTCAACTCCTTGGGCTTCGCCTTGGAATCGACATGGCAGTACGCGCAGGCTTTCTTCGTGGATTTCACGTATTCCGGCTTGCCATACGAGGTCGTGGAACAAACCAGAAAACCGCCCAGCAATATGACAGCGGGCAACGTGACTTTCAAGTGGGACATGGGGCCTCCAATGGGGAGGTTAGCAATTGCAGCGCCATCCGGCTAAGTCCCTAGATTCGGATAGTTTGGCCTGAATTCACCGCCTTGTGGGGGAGGCATTCCCCCCGAAATCGACGCCGGTTGCGCGAATTCACGCAGCCGAATTGCTATAATCGGAGCAAGTTTCCAAGCGCATGTCTAAGCTCACCCCTGGCTGGCAAACAACCAGCGTACTGGAATCGGTGTTCGACCAGCTCTCCGACGCCCTGGTTCTGTACGATCCCGAATACCGCATCACCGGAGTAAACCGGGCCGCCGAAAAGCTCTTCGGCATGTCCAGCCAAGAAATGCTGGGCAAACACTGCCAGCAGATCTTCCAGTGCGCGGTGTGCGAGCCCGGCTGCGGCGTGCTGCTGGGCCTCAACCAGCAGCCGGCGGCGCCCAACTCCACCGTCCGCCTGCATACCGGCAACGGCATGGAACGCCTCGTCGTCATGCGCACCAATCAGATGTTCGACGCCGCCGGCCGACTTACCGGAGTCGTGGCCACCATCAAGGATGTCACCGAGGAGGCCGCGCCCCAGAAACGCGAGGTCATCGCCGAATCGGCCAGCATGCGCGAGATGATGAACTTCGTGCGCCGCGTTTCGGCCTCCGAAGCCACCACCATCCTGCTGGAGGGCGAAAACGGAACCGGCAAGGATCTCATCGCCAAAACGCTCCACTATCAGAGCGTCCGGCAGGCCGAGCCCTTCATCGCCATCAACTGCGCCGCCATTCCCGAAACCCTGCTCGAAAGCGAGCTCTTCGGGTACGAAAAGGGCGCCTTCACCGATGCCCGCTCGCAGAAGCGCGGCATCTTCGAGCTGGCCGACAAGGGCACCCTCTTTCTGGACGAAATCGGCGAGATTCCGCTCATGTTGCAGGCCAAGCTCCTGCGCGTCCTGGAGGAGCAGACCTTCCGGCGCCTCGGCGGCCTCAAGGATATTCACCTCGACCTGCGCGTCATTGCGGCCACCAACAAAAATCTGCGCGAGGCCGTCAAGGAAGGCGCCTTCCGCCAGGACCTCTATTTCCGCCTGAACGTCATTCAGATTCTGATTCCGCCCTTGCGCGACCGCACCGAAGACATCGTGCCCATGACGAAGTTCTTCATCGATCACTACAATCGCAAGTTCAAACGCAATATCGAGAACATCACCGACGGCGCGGCGAAGCTCTTGATGGCCCACGATTGGCCGGGCAACGTACGCGAACTGCGCAACGCCATCGAGCGCGCCATGATCCTGGAGGAAGGCCCGGCCATCACGGCCGCCAGCCTGCCCATCGCCATTGCCCGGCCCGACGCCGGCGGACCACTCGCGGCAACTTCCCCCGGCGGCGAAATCCCTACCACCGGACTCTCCCTCGAAGACAACGAACGCAGCCTGCTGGTGCGCGCCCTGGAGAAGACCGAAGGCAACCAGACGCAGGCCGCGCGCTTGCTGCGCATCACCCGCGATACCCTCCGCTACAAGATGAAGAAGTTCAGCTTGCGGTAGTGGCCCGCGCCACTTCCGCCCATCGATATGTTCAAACAAAACTCCGGACTGGAGTGCTTAACGTACGCAATCCTGGCTGTTGCGCTGGGGTTGGGATGGCAGACAACTCTGGTACATAGCCTTTATGGCGGTAACTGGAGCGCGTTGTTTTATCATGGCAGGGGAGGCGGTGGGGTCCCGAACGAGCCTGCGTTCGCTGCCACCTACGTATTTCCCGACGAGTTCGGATTCGACGGGCAGTATTACCGGATCATCGCGCACGATCCTTTCGTGACCCGCGGTTATCTCCGGCACATCCACATGCCGATCATGCGATACCGCCGCATACTGGTACCTTTCCTGGCGTTCGCGCTGGCATTTGGGCGGCAGCCTTACATCGACTCCGGCATCGTCGCCACCCTGCTGATTTTTTTCTTTCTGGGAGTCTATTGGCTGGCACGGTATGCCGTGCTGTTTGGCCGGAGCGCGAAATGGGGATTTGCTTTCTTGCTCGCTCCGGCAACCCTCGCCGGGTTGGAGCGGGGAGCCATTGACACCGCCCTGACAGCGCTGACCATCGGTTTTGCTCTCTATCTGCGCGAACAATCCCGTTACCGCTTGTTCCTGGTGCTTGTTATGGCCGGGTTGTGCCGGGAAACCGGGCTGTGTCTGATCCTTGCATGTGCTGGGTCGGCGCTGCTGAAGAAGTCTTGGACGAGGCTGGCATTGAGCTGTGCGGCCTTGTTGCCGGCGCTCGCCTGGTATGGATACGTCCAAATGCGCATTCCGCCCGACCCCAGTTCGAACCTGCTGCGCCTCCCGTTGACCGATCTTGTGCAGAACCTGCTCCACCACGATGTCAGCTACGTCACCTACGGAGGCTCCTTCGTTCAGGTTGCATATTATGTGGCTGTTCTTGGAACGCTACTGGCATTTTTGTTTTCCGTCCGGCTTGCCTTCCAGGGCTGGACCAGCGCCGAAGCTCTGGCGGCACTGGCATTTACGATGACGGGACTGCTCATTCAAGCGCCCGGTCTCTGGGTTCAGCCATACTACTTTGGCAGGGTACTCGCCCCGCTACTGGTGCTGCTGGGCCTGGGTTACTTCCCGACCGGCGATTGGCGGCGAGTCTTGCCCGCCTGCATGGTTACGCCGGCTATTCTCCTGGTATCCGCCGCCAGTGCGATTCGCGTGGCAAGACACCTGCTGTAGGGCGCTTGAAGGGTTGGCCGCCAACGTCCCGGGCTTAGACCGCCGGTTTCTGCTCGTGACGCGTAGCCAGATAGCTGTGAAACGTCGCGGTGGACATAGTGACAGGCAGGGGAGTCGACTGGATCCGTTGGATCTCCACTGTCGCCGTCCGCAGCATGGAGGCCGCCACGCCCCCGAGAACCGGCAGCATGACGGTGTAGGCAATGTGCTCGAACAGGATCGTCACCACGTAGATGAGCACGCAGTAGTGGAGGCCCAGCGCAACCATACCCATATCTTCCAGGCGCGGGTCGCCACGCGTTTTCTTGTATATCGAGTAAGGCGCGTTCAGCGCCATGCCCACCGCGGCCACGAAGAACAAAAACGCCGGGATGCCCAGCTCGCTGGAAACCTGCGTGTAGCTGTTGTGCGTGCCCAACCAGTTCCCCTTCCGGGCGCCTAGCGACTTCTCATAAGAATCATCGGCCACCACGAACATTCCGGCGCCGACGCCGAAGAGCGGATGCTGCATGGTGAAGATCAGGCTGTGCTTCAGCAACTGTTTCCGGCTCTGCGTGGAAGAGTGCGCGCTGGCCATCATCGTGGCGTCCGCTTCGTCGTCGTCCGTCTCCTCCTGGCTAACGGTCGTCTTATACCGCGAAATCAGCTTTCCCGGCATGGTGGTCAGCACAAGGCCCAGGCAAACCACCACGCCCAGCACAATCTGCATCTTGCCCATGATCGTGGCGCGCAGAAAAAACACCAGAAGCATCAACGCGAACCCGATCATGGCGCCGCGCGAGCCGGTCCGGAACGTGGTGACCAGAATCAGCACCATCACCCCAAACGCAAATACCTTCCCCGGAAGCGACTTGGAGATGGCCATCATGGCGCCCCACAGAGGCAGACCCAGAAGCAGGGCTTGCGCCATCTCGTTGGGATTGGCGAATTTCCCTTCCGCCAGGAAAAGCCGGCCATTCTCCGAGGTCCCGAAGACATTGGCGATGATCATGAAAACCAGAAACGCCCAGGCGAGCGTCTTGACGACCTTGAAACACTGTTGATAGTTGTTGACCAGGCCCGCCACGGCCAGAAACGCCACGAAGGAGAATGTCAGCCACGAGTTTAGAAAAATGTCCTTGCTGCCGGTCCTCCACACGCTGAACGGCACCGAGAGGCCGAAAAAAAAGGTAAATCCAAGCAGCGCTTTCCCAATGTTGGTTTTCAGCGCGGTGGCGATGCCCCCGCTCAGCAGTACCATGACCATCACGATGCGGTAGGAAATGCCGGTGATGTGCAGGGTTCCGAACTTCACATCGAAAATGCGGCTAAAAGCCAGAAACAGAAATACCAGCAGAACGTTGAACCCCAGCCGCTGGAACGCCGAGGTCTCGTCCACGGATACGACGATGGGCGCAGCCGTATGCGGCGAGAGGGGGAACGGCGGGTTGCTATATGAGGCTGCGGTCATTCTAGAGACTGCCTGGCAGAAACTCCTGACTGATTCTACCACTGGCCGATTTGCTCCCCCCGTACCTGGGGGTACCAGGACTGGCGGATGGGTGTTTACCGCCCGGCGCCGGGCTGCATCCGGTCCTGCACGGCTTTTTCCAACTGGGCCATTGTCACGGCGGCCGTACCCATGGTGCCGATGGCAATGGCGGCGGCTTCGGTGGCCAGTTCCATGGCCTCCCGATACGTCGCCCCGGCGGAAATCCCCAGCGACAGCGTGGCCAGCACCGTATCCCCGGCGCCGGTGACATCGTAAACCTGCCGCGGCGCGGGGGCCAGGCGCTCCACCGGGCTGGAGCCGGCAAATAGGGTCATGCCATCGCCGCCTTCCGTGACCAGGATCATGGCGCCGGGCATCAGGCCCGACAAGCGGTTGCCCGCCGCCAGGGTTTCTTCATGATTGCGCACCGCGAGGCCGCTGAGGATACCGAGCTCCAGACGATTCGGCTTGAGCAGGAAGCAGCCCAGGTAACGGGTGTAGTCGGCGCCTTTGGGATCCACGAAAACGCGCTTGCCGGCGCGCCCCGCCCGGGCGGTCACAAACTTCAGCAGAGAGGGCGTCAGAAAGCCCTTGGCATAGTCGGAAACCACCACCGCGCTCGTGCGTTCCAGGCCTTCGGCAATCGCTTCCCGCGCGCGTTCTTCGGCTTCGCGGGGAGTGGGGGCGATCTCCTCTTCGTCCACGCGCACGATTTGCTGGTGAGCAGCGATGATCCGGGTTTTCGTGGTGGTGGGACGCGCGTTTTCCCGGATCAGCGAGTCCGCCGCTACGCCGCATTCCAGCAGGGCCGCCTGCAGTTCCGCGGCTTCGCGATCGTTGCCCACCAAGCCGACAAGCAGCGCCGTGGCTCCGAGCGCGGCCAGGTTGGCGGCGGTATTGGCCGCTCCGCCGGGCCGTACGGTGGCGCTCTGCTTGCGCACCACGGGAACCGGGGCCTCCGGCGACAGCCGCGAGGCATCGCCCCACCAGTACCTGTCGAGAATGACATCCCCGATCACCAGGATTTTCTGGCCGGGAAAGCGTCTTAGCACGGCGGAAAGGTCGGACACTTGGCCTAATGTAACATGCCATTGTGGGGCGCGATTACCGCGGCCGGGCGAACACCTGCGGGCTGTAGAGCGGGTCGCCCACCGCGACCATCACCCAGCGCACGGCGTTCTGGGCGATGTAGAAGCTGTCGCCGAAGTTGTATCCCGCCCAAAGGTGGTCGAAGACATTGCCGCCGGGGGCGTAGAAGACGGCGTACGGTTCGGTGACGGCTCCCCAGGTGGCGGTGACGCCCTGCTCCAGCATGCGCGGCACCCAGTTGCCTCCCCACCGCGCGGAGCCAAAGCTGTACATTTTGGGGTCGGCGTTGAGCGGCGTGCGGATACGGTCCGCGGTAAAAGAGGTCAGTTGGGCGCCCACCGCGCCGGGCACGAAGCGGTAGGAGTCGAAAGCCCCGCCGTACCAGCCCCAGACCCACAGGGCGTTGACTCCCCGGCGCGGCGACATCTGCCACTGGTAGCGGGCCGTGCTGTCGGTGGCGAAGTTGTCGTCCCACAGCGGAGCGCCGGCGGCGTCGGCGACGCTGAGGCCTTTGATGCCGAAAGTCCAGCAATTGGCGCTCAACGACGCCTTCTCCAGGTTCAGGGGCTTGCCGCTTTTGTCCTCCACGGCGGCCACTTCGGAAGCGTCCCGATAGGCAACGATGCGCGTATTGCGCACCGCCAGCCGCAAGGCGCTGAACTGGTTCATGGTTTTTTCGTCGTTCTTCACGGGCACGGCGATGCGCGCCGCAATGGCGCCATCGACCACCTTTTCGAGGACGATTTCGTCGCTGGTATTCCACTGCTTGAAGGGAACGAACGGATAGAAGAAACGCACGTAGCTCTTTTCGGAGGCGGCTTGCAGGGTGAGCGTAATGCTGTTCCCCGTATTCTGCACGCCTCCGTTTTCCGCGCGAAAAGTGAAATCGCCCTGGGCCATCGGCTGGAAGGCGAAGGTAACGCCGGCGGTAGCGCCCAGCGCATCCACCGTGGTCCGCTTATTGGCGGCATCGTAGAGGTACTGCGCGGGCGGCGGGAACATGTTTCCGCAGAGGGAGCCGGCCTGCACGTTCAGCACCGTATTGAAGCCCGCTTTGCGGCTCAATTCGGAAGCGGCTTTGATCTCCCCATCGATGGCGAATTGCCATTCCTCGGGGTGGCGCGTGCCCTGGGAATCGAAGTAGGCGACGCCGCTTTTCATGGTGAGCGAGGTTTCAGCCTGAATGGCCTTGTCGACCAGGCCCTTGGCGATTTCCGCGCTCGGTCCATCGAGGCGGGTGACGACGAACATCTTAAAGTTGTTGGCGGCCGCCACCGTGTCGCTCCACTCGGCGAAATGCGGCGGACGGCTGCCCGTGGGCGCGGCGTAGGGATTGCGCAAAGGAGGCTTGTCGCTCTCGTGCCCGGCATACATCATGACCAGCACCGAATCCACGGCAAACTGTTGGGCGATCTTCAGCGGCACGCCGTAGGTGGGCACGATGTAGAGAATCTTGCGGCGCATGGCGCCATCGCCGGCGTCCAGGAATTTGCGCACGGGGGCTTCGATCTGGTCCTTGTATTCCTCCTGGGAGATCTGTTCCGCGGCGCTGGTCTTGAGGTGCAGGATGTTGGCGCCCGGGATATTCCGTTTGGCCGCGTAATACTGGCCGACGGAGACGCTCTCCGGCACGCGGTCGTTGACCAGGATGAGGACGCGGTCTTTCAGCGGCACGGATTGCGGGAAGGCGGCGGCCACCCAGACCAGCGCGCCGAGCAGGCGCATGTCAGCCCTTCCTTTCGAAGATGGCCTGGCGAAGTTGCAGGTATCTGCCGCCGCCCAGCGATTTGGCGATGCGTTTGGCTTTCCAGAGCGCGCTTTGACGCCGGCAATACCAGGGACTGCCGCTGGCGAAACCAGCCGACCACTCCGGCGGCATGCCGCGCTTGACCACGTAGCGGCCCAGCACGCGGCACCCGTTCAGCATGTCGACCGCGGCTTTGGGCTCGGAGGTGAACAAGGCTTCGACGCCCGCCGCGGCGGCCGATTCGGCCACCTCGCGCGAGAAATACCCGCCGGGAACGGAGGCCACTTTCACCGGGTCGCCGAGCACGGAAGAGAGCCGGGCGAGACTCTGGCGCCACTCGCGGTCGAGATCGGCGCGGGTCAACGCCGACATGCGCGTGGGATGGGAGCAGGAGTGGCTGCCCACGATGTGGCCGCGGCGGTGGATGTCGCGCAACTGCGCTTCGGTCAAAAACCCCGGCGTGCCGATGCGGTCCGTGGTGATGAAGAAATGGCCGCGCCAGCCGCGGCTTTCGAGCAGGTCGGCGATGGGGTGATGAAAGCTGACGCCGCCGTCGTCGAAGGTGAGCAGGACGGGGCGCCCTTCGAGTTGGCGCACCGTGCCCACCGCCGTGGTGGCTCCGGCGATGGCATCGAGGTGGCGCACGAAATCCTCGCGGCGCAATTTGTACACGTGGGCGCCTTCGCCGGGGAAACCGCTGGACTCGAAATCGCCGTTTTCCACGACGTCGTGATACATGATGGCAAGCGCCTGCATGGTGTCTCTTCCTATTAGAGATGAATCGGACCGTCGCCGTCACCGCGGTTGAAGTGAAACTGGTCGTGATGGGCGCCGCCGGCGGCCTGGGCGAAGGCGGGCGAAAGGGCCAGCAGATAGTTGGAGGGGCCGGTGCGGAAGCCGCTAGAGAGCAGGGCGCGCGACCAGGCGGCGTGCAACTGGTTGGAGACGATGAGATCGACGCCGCGCCGCTCCAGCAGGCCGGCAGAAGCGCGCACGATGGCCGCGGCGGATTCCGGCGGGCCCAGGCAATCCACCATGGTGCCGACTCGCATGCCGCCGAACTGCTTGTGATCGTGCATTTCGGTATCCAGCAGGACCGCCCAACCGCCGGCCGCGCGCAGGCGCAGGAAGCGCGGGTCGGAAGGTGGATAGAGCCGATCCAGCGTGGCGGCGTCGCGCTGGGCGAGCAGGGCGTAGGCGGAGCGGGAGCGGTCCCAGACTTCGTCGGCCCACGGGGTGAAGGCGGGCGCGAGATCGCTCGCCACGGGCGGCAGGCGGCGCGCCAAATGAGTAACGGCGCCGAGCGCTTTCATGCCCAGCCAGCCGGCGCCGGTGAAGGCGGCAAGATCGAGCGCGGCGCGGCGCAACGGGCTGGTCCGCAGGGCTCGGATGTGGCGCAGGAATCGCCCCGGGTGGACCACTTTGAAGTGGAACGGGATGGCGCACATGCTCCAGCCGAGACGTTTCAGCATTTGGGGGAGCGGCTTGTCCCACCCGGCCATTCCCATGGCGTAGAGGCGCGGTTCGCGCGCCAGAGCATCGCGCACCAGGCGCAGGCCGAGCATGGCGTAGGCGCGGTTGACCAGGCCTTCGGAGACGGGCAGCCGGTAGTGGGCGGCCGTGACGGTGGCGCCGGCGACCGAGAAACTCTGGCGGCGCAGCATGTAGCCGCCGCGCACCGAGCCCTCTTCCACTGCCAGAAAGAGTTCGAGGCCGGGCATCCAGCCCGGGTCGGGGGTTTCGGGAAACTGCTCGTGATCGGCCGCGGCGCCGCAGGCCGCCAACCTCTGGTTGAAGGCACGCACGGCACGAACGGCTTCAGGCGCGTAGGGCAGAATCCCGAGAGACATCAGGCGCCGCGCCTGGCGGAGACGAGTTGGGCGAAATTGCCAACCGTCCTGGCCTGGTCCATTTCCTCGGGCGAGAACTGGAAACCGTATTCTTCTTCGAGGGCCATCACCAGGTTCAAATGCTGCACCGAATCCCAGCTCCCGATGGTCTCCGGGGAGGACTCGGGAGTGACGTCGGCCTGTAGAACGTCGGAGGCGATTTCGCGAACCCGGCTAAGAACTTCTGCGTTCATAGGTCAGTTTGCTTCATTATGACATTGTGAGGCACAAGGTTCTGCTGATGGCGCGGGAATTGGGTTTGGGCGGCTCGGAGCGGCAACTGGCGGAGATCGCCCTGGCGCTGGACCGCGAACGGTTCGAGCCCCACGTCGGCTGTTTCACCGGCGGCGGGTTCCGCGCCAAGGAGCTGCGCGAGGCCGGGGTGCCGATTCTGGAGCTGGGCGTGCGCTCGCTGGTGTCGCCTTCGGCGGTAGAGGGCGCGCGCAGGATGGGGGCGTACCTGTCGCGCCACGGAATCGGGCTGGTGCATGCCTTCGACGTGCCGCTGGACTTGTTCGCGGCGCCGGTGGCGCGGTGGTTCCGGACGCCGGTGGTGCTGGCGAGCCAGCGCGCCCATCGCGATCTCACGCCCGGGCCGACGCGGCATCTGCTGCGCTTGACGGACCGGATCGTGGATGCCATCGTGGTCAATTCGCGCGCCGTGGCGCGGCAACTGGCGGAGGAGGACGGGGTGCCGGCGTCGATGGTGCGGCTGGCCTACAACGGGCTGGATACGACGGTGTTCCGCCGCGACGGGGATCGCGCGGCGCTGCCCTGGGGCGAGGCGGAGACGGTGATCGGGACGGTGTGCGCGCTGCGGCCGGAGAAAGGGCTGCGCACGCTCATGGAGGCATTCCGGAAGGTGAAGGCGCGCCGGCCGGACGTGAAGCTGGTGATTGTGGGGAGCGGACCGATGCTGGCGGAGTTGCAGGCGTTGGGCGGCGGGGATTGCCATTTCCAGCCGGCGGAAGGCAATGTAGCGCCGTGGCTGCGGGTGATGGACATTTTCGTGCTGCCGTCGCTCTCCGAAGCGCTCTCGAATTCGCTGATGGAAGCGATGGCGTGCGCCTCGTGCCCGGTGGCGTCGGATACGGGAGGGAATCCGGAGCTGGTGAACCATGGCGAGACGGGGCTGCTGTTTGAGGTGGGGGATGCGGAGGCGCTGGCGGCGCGCCTGGCGCTGTTGTTGGACCAGCCCGCGTACCGCCGGGAGTTGGCGGCGAAGGCGGAACAGCGGATGCGGGAGCACTTCACGCGGGAGCAAGCGGCGCGGGCGATGGGGGAGATTTACCTCGAATTCCTGGAGCGGGGGGCGTAAGCGGCCAAGCATGTCCGCTTCCTTGGAAGCGACACTGATAACCAAGGAGTTACGGCGTTCACTTTGTCAGAGTCTGACAAATTCAGTGGCCCGGGCACAGCGTATACTGACATTGGAGACATCTTGAGGCGAGCCGTGCCAGGCCCGGCACCGAGTAGCGGAAAGGAAAGTCATGGAACCCGACCTCAGCGAACAACGCCACCACGCCCACGCGTTTCTCGACCGCCTGCCGGCCAGTCAGTTGTCCGCAGTCTGCGGCCTGCTGGAAAGCATGCTCTCTCCGCTTGACCGCAAACTGGCGCTGGCTCCCCTGGATGATGAGCCGCTGACGCCCGCGGACGCCGCGGCCATCGAGGCCGGCATCGCTTCGCTAGGGACTCGCGGAGGCGTGCCCATGGAAGAAATCCTGGCCGATTTCGGCCTCAGCAGGGACGATTTCCACGAGATGGCGGAAACTCCGCTGCCGGAAGAATCCACCCAATAATGGGGAAGCGCGTCGTCTTCTCCGATGAGGCCCGCGCCGATCTCCGCGCCATCGACCGTGAGGCCGCGTTGCGATTGCTCAAGGCCCTGGCCCGATTCCTGGCGACCGGTGCCGGCAACGTCAAACAGCTTGAAGGCTTCGATCCGCCCCGGTACCGCCTACGCGTCGGCAACTGGCGCTATATCTTCCGCAAGTCCGGCGACGATGCCATCGAGATACTGCGCGTCCGCAATCGCCGCGATGCCTACCGCTGAGCCCGCTTCATCCGCATTGCAGCGCAGCAGAGCGGTCACTGACCGATCGGGCGGCCCGTTTGGGGGTTCGTGGGGCTCATGCCGGGGGTTCCGGGTTGTTGCCCCGATTGACCGGGCTGGCCCATTTGGCTGGCCGGGGTTCCGCCGAGGCCCGCGGCGTTCGGATTGGGGATCTGCTTCTGCTTGGCCGGGTCGAAAATGAACTCCCACTCCTGATATAAGGTGCGCTCGTTGTACACCTTGACGCCCTCTCCTTCGGCCGTGGTGGCTACACCGGCGATGCCCGCGCCGATGATCTGGGTTCCGGGATTGTTCAGCGGCATGCCCCCGGGGCGGGGCGTGGTCAGGATGTTGCGGATCATGTCGGCGGCCGAGTTGCCCTGGCCCGTTGCGGTTCCTGGCTGGGGAAATCCGGGAGGCATCCCGTTCGCTCCCTGCTGGGTCGGATAGGGCGAGACGCCCTGGGTCTGCGAACTGACCGGCATTCCGGGCTGGCCGGGGAGGGTTTGGCCGGGGTAGGTGTTCATGCCCGTATTGGTGGGCAGGGATCCGGTGCCCGTTCCGCCACCGACGAAGGAACTGCCGCCACCGACGAACGAACCACCGCCGCCCACGAAGGAGTTACCCGAGCTCGAAGTGTTACCGGAGCCCGAGGTGTTGCCGGAGCCCGAGGTGTTGCCGGGCTGGAACGCGGCGCGGCCGGAGACGGACCCGGGGATGCCGGGGATGCCGGCCTGTCCGGGGAAGTTCATGCCGGACGGCGAGGTGGGCTGGCCGGGGAGTCCGGTGGAGGACGTCTGGGTGCCGGGAAGCGTCGACTGTCCGTTGTCCGGCGTCTGGCCGGGGAGTGGGGGTACTCCGGAGTTCTGGCTGCCGGACGGGTCGCCGCCGGGGGGTGCCGGGACGGGGGTTGCGGGGCCCGGCATGGTGGCGTTGGCGCCATCGCTGGTGCGGCGGCGGTCGCGCACGCTGGCGGAGCCGGCGCCCTGGGTGGCATTGGGGGAGCCGCCGAGACCAACCTGCTCGCCCACGAAGCCGTTGGGCGTCTTGGGGTCTTCCTTGTCGTTTGGGCCTTTGGGCTTGGTCAGCTTGGAATCGGTGAGGACGCCGTTCTGCACGTGGATCAGACGCCACTCTTCCTTGCCGGTCATGGGATCGAGGTAACGTTTGCGCAGGAAGCGCTGGTTCTGGAAGTTTTCCAGTTCCTTGATATCGGCGGGGTAGCGTTTGACCTTGTTGACAAAGAGCTGGATGGCGCGCTTGTACTGTTCGCCGCGATCGATCAGGGTCTGTTCCTTATCGCGCTGCGCCTCCATGGCGACGCGGGGAAGCTCCATATAGAGGGTGATGGCCACCATGGCGGCCATGAGGAAGACGAGGAGGAGGGCGAAGCCCCGCTGGTCGCGGCGCCGGGGGCGAGGGCGAGATGCAAGATGACAGGCCGGGAGGCCTGTCTTACGATGTGCCACCGGCGTCCTCCGAGATTTTGAGAGTTTGTTCGCGTTTGACGTCGGTGTCTTCGATAACCACCGATTCGGCATTGATGCGCACGATTTTGTAGCGTTTCTTGATCGTCATGCCCTCGGTGGCGAGGAGGATATCTTCGCCATCCAGGAAGAACGCGGTCCGCTTGCCATCGATGCGCTTGGTGGCGAGGCCGTAGTACTTCATGGTGATGGGCGGGGGCGGCGGGAGCGGCACCGAACCGGGCGGGGGCGGCGGCGGGGGCGCTACCGGGGGCCCCATGGCGACCTTCTTGGGCACGATTTTGGGTTCGTCGCCGGCCAGGCGGGCCACTTCCTCCGGCTTGCCGAACTGAAAGAGATTGCGCTGGCCGCCATCGAGTTTGACGTTTTGCACCTTGGCCAGGAGATCGAGGCGCAGGGTGGGATCCACCGTGAGGGGGTCGATCTGATCTTCCTTGCGCTTGGAGCGCAGGGAGGGATGAAACTCGTCGCCGCGGGAGCGGTTGCCGCCGGTTCCCAACTGGCGCGGGGACGTGGAGGGTTGGGATGCGGACGGGGCGGCAGCGGGCGCGGGCGGCGCGCCGGTGGCCTCCTCGGCGGCGCGCTGCCGCTCGCTGACCACGGCGGGTTTGGGCGCGACGCCGGAGGTGGAGGAATCGGACAGGTTGCTGTAGACGAAGTAGGCCGCCACCACGCCGAGCGCGGCGAGCGCCCAGACCTTCTTCTTATCCTCGGTGCCGGTCTTCATAATCCGGCTCCCGGCGGGGCGGTGGCGGGTGGAGCGGAGGGCGCCGGAACATCGGGCGCGGCTCCTTCCGATTCGGGCGAATCGGCCAGTCCCTGTTCCTGCACAAAGGTATCGAACTTGATGGTGACGTTGAGAATCTGGCCGGTCTGTTGAGGCGCCGCCACCATGCTCTCGATGATGAGGAAGCGCGGCGACTTGTCGACCAGGTTGACGAACTTGGACAGGGCGGCGTAGGTTCCCTGGCAGCCGGCGTTGATGGTCATCATGGCCAGGGTGTCGGAGCCTTCGATGGGTTCCAGAGTCCAGGTGGTGGGCTGGTAGGTGATGCCGGCGTCCTTGGCGATCTGCACGAGCTCGCCCTGGATGGTAGAGGTCACCACGCGCCGGTCGGTGAAGTAAGTGGCCAGGAACCGGTCGCCCTCGCGGCGGGCGGTCTCGACCTTCTCCACGAGCTTCTTGTTCTTGGCGACTTGCGTCCGCAATTGCTGGAGTTGCTGTTGGAGGGCGTTGCGGTCGCGGCGCAGATCGTCCGCGCTGCCGCCGAAGGGTTTGAAGGCGATGACGGCGGCCACCAGGTTGGCCAGGAGGAGAACGCCCAGAACCGCGCGCATGGCGACGCGGGGATCCTTCCATTTCAGCCCGGAGAGGTTAAAGTTTCTGGGCATAATTCACCGTAAAGCGGTAGCGGTATAAGGGCTCGGACTGGGAAGGAGGCTGATAGATATTCTGGGTGACGCCGCCGAACAGGTCCGAACTCTCCAGCGCCTTGTAGAAGAGAATGACGGGCTCGGGGCCTTCCGCGCCCACCTGCAAGCTGAGGACGACCTGGTTGCGGCCGGTGACGTAGGGCTGGATGTTGAGCACCTTGACGTTGGCCGGCATGGTTTTTTCCAGGTCGGCGAGGATGCGGGTCCAACTGATGCCTTTGCGGCTGAGGAGGGTGTTGAGGAAGACGCTGGTTTCGAGCACCTGGGCGTTGTCGGGCCGGCGGATGACGGCTTCGAAATCGGCCTGTTGTTTGGAGGTGGCGGCGATCTGCGAGCGCAGTTGGGAAACTTCCTTGCGCACGTCGGCCAACTGGGCGCTATCGGTGTTGGCGAGGGTAACCAGGGCGGTGAGGGAAGCCACCAGCAGGACAGCAACGGCGGCCGAAGCGGCGAACATGGCGCGGTCGCGGCGGAAGGGTTGGCTGGCGAGATTGATGGGGATCTTCATTTCAATTGTTTCGGGAGATGGAGCGCAGATAGCCGAGGAGGCCCGCGTTATTCTCGCCGGGGGCGCCCAGGGGCGAGCGCAAGGGTTCCACGGCCACGCCCAACTCTTCGGCGAAGCGGGCTTCCGCCTCGGCGGTAGCGGAGCCAAATCCGCAGAGCAGCAACTTCTCGGCGCGGCGTCCCAGGTTGTCTTCGATGTAGACGAAGGTGGGGATGAGGACGCTGGCGATATCCTCCAGACCGGAGGAAGGCAATTCCAGGCAGCGTACGAGTTTGAGCTGGATCTTGTCGCGCACGACGACGGTGAGGACGCGTCCGGTGAGTTTGGCGAGGACGCTGAGGCCGGCTTCGGGCGCCAGTTCCAGGGCGGCGAGGCAGGAGGTGGTGACCATGCCGGGATTCATGCCGGCGGTGCGGAAGGGCGATTCGTAGCGCGAGACGATTTCCAGGGGCGCCATGACGACGACCACGTCGGTCTTACCCTTCTCTCCGTTCTGCGCCCAGTAACTCAGGGCGGCGGATTCCACATCGAAAGGCACGCTGCGCTTGAGGCGGAAGCGGATGAGGGAGGCCTGCTCCTTGGAATCTTTGGGGAAGGCATCGAAATCGAGGACGGAGATGCGGGCGCTGAAATCGGGCAGAATGAGGGCGACATCGCGGCGTTTGCGGGCCGACTGGGTGCCTGCCAGGGTGCGCACGGCGGCCACGAACCCGTCGGGATCGAGGACATTTTCCTTGAGGGGGGAGACACAGAGCGTGCCCGGTTTCAGAGACAGGAAATCCAACTCGGCGCGCGCCCCAATGCGGGCGGCGGCGATGCCGGCTTCGGAGATCTCGAAGGCCATGGCGGGCGGCGCTTCCTGCAACAGCGATTTGAGCATGTCGAGCATCACGCCTCAATAAACGTGACCTTGTTGATTTCCCGCAAGGTGGTGATTCCGCGGCGCATCTTTTCCACCGCCGATTCGCGCAGGAAGGTCATGCCGTCTTCCCGGGCGGCGCGCTTGATTTCCGAGGTGGGGCGGCGGTTCAAGATCATTTCGCGGATCTGGTCGGTGAGGTCGAGCAGTTCATGAATGGCGGAGCGTCCGCGGAAGCCGGTGCCGCCGCACTCGAAGCAGCCGGCGCCTTCCAGCATGGGCACGTGGCGCCATTCGTCGGGGTCCAGCCCGCTTTCGACCAGCAGCGAATCGGGGTACTTGACTTCGTGTTTGCAGTGCTCGCAGATCTGGCGGACGAGGCGCTGGGCAAGGATGCAGTTGAGCGCGGAGACGAAATTGTAGGGCTCGACGCCCATGTTGAGGAATCGCCCGAGGACGTCCAGCACGTTGTTGGCGTGCACGGTGGTGAAAACGAGGTGGCCGGTGAGGGCGGAATTGATGGCGATCTGGGCGGTTTCCTGATCGCGGATTTCGCCGACCATGATCTTGTCGGGATCGTGGCGCAGAATGGAGCGCAGGCCGCGGGCGAAGGTGAGGCCCTTCTTCTCGTTCACGGGAATCTGGGTAATGCCCTTGATCTGGTATTCGACGGGGTCTTCGATGGTGATGATCTTGTCTTCGTCGTTCTTGATCTCGCTCAGGGCGGCGTAGAGGGTGGTGGTTTTGCCGCTTCCGGTGGGTCCGGTGACCAGCACCATGCCGTAGGGTTCCATGATGTAGCGGCGGAATTTGGCCAGGTCGTTTTCGGTGAAGCCCACCACGTCGAGCGAGAGTTTCTGGAACTTCTCGCTCATGGATTCCTTGTCCAGCACGCGCAGCACCGCATCCTCGCCGTGGATGGTGGGCATGATGGAGACGCGGAAATCGATCAGGCGATTCTTATAGCGCACGCGGAAACGGCCGTCCTGGGGGACGCGTTTTTCGGCGATATCGAGCTCGCTCATGACCTTGATACGGGAGATGATGGTGCTCTGCCAGTCCTTGGAAATGGGCGGCATGGCGTAGTGCAGGACGCCATCGATGCGGTACTTGATGGCGACTTCCTGATCGCGCGATTCGATGTGGATGTCGCTGGCGCGGCGTTCGAGGGCGTTGAAGATGGTGGTATCGACCAGCTTGATGACCGGAGCGATGTCGGAATCGGTGGCGGTGAGCTTGTCGATGGAGAGGGTTTCGTCGGAATCGCCGTCTTCGGCGATGACGTCGAGGGCGAAGCCTTCGGTGACTTCCTCCAGGACGCGCTGCGACTGCTCGGTTTTCTTGAGGAGCTCGGAAATCTGCGAGAGGGTGGCCACCTTGACGCGCAGTTTCTTATTGAGCAGCAGGGTCAATTCGTCGATCAGGTTGAGATTGCGCGGATCGGAGAGGGCGATATCGAGGGTTCCGTTCTGGGCGTGCAGGGGCACGAAATTGTAACGGAACATGAGGTCCACGGGGATGGAACGGAAGAGATCGTGATCGATGCCGGCTTCGCGCAGGTCGACATACTCGCAGCGATAGCGGGCGGCCATGGCTTGCGCGTGCACCGCCTCGGCCCCGGGTTCCGCTAATTTCGTTCTGTCGGTAGTCGCCATACTTCCACTCGTTCTTATCGAATCGTATCCGCCAGGGAGAATATCGGCAGATACAACGCGATCAACACAAAGGCCACGAAGCCACCCATGACGATCATGATGGCCGGTTCGATGAGCGACAGGGAGGCCGCCATCTTGGTATTGACATCCTCTTCGAAGAACTCCGCCACGCTGTTGAGCATGGCGGGCAACGCGCCGGTGGATTCACCGACCTCGATCATGTCGATGGCCAGCGGGGGAAAGATCTTGGACTGCTTGAGCGAACCGGAGAGCGGCTGGCCTTCGCGGACGCTCTTGCCGGCGGCCTCCACGGCGCGCTGGAGGAGGGGTGTGCCGAGCGAATCGGCGGCGGTTTCCATGGCCTGGACCAGCGGAATACCGCCCACCAGCAAGGTGCTCAAAATACGCGCCAGTTGGGCCACCTGGTATTTCAGCCAGATTTCGCCGAGCAGGGGCGTGCGCAGCTTGAACTTGTCCACGGCTTGCCTGGCGGAATCGCGCCGCGCCCACCAGCGGAACAGGAAGATGGCGCCGACCAGCGCCGCGGCAAAGAAGACGATGTACTTCTGCGAGGCGGTGCCGATGGCGATCAGGTAGACCGTCATGATCGGGAGTTTCGCCTGCATGCTGTTGTAAAGATTGGCGAAGGTGGGTACCACGTAGGTGACCAGGAAGACCATCAACAGGACCACGAGGACGATCAGCACGCTCGGATACATGAGCGAAACCATGACCTTTTTGCGGACGGCCAGGGAGAGCTTCTGGTAATTGACGTAGCGGTCCAGGACTTCGGTGAGGCTGCCGCTTTTCTCCCCGGCCATGACGGAGGTGACGTAGATTTTGGGGAAAATGCCCTGCTGGCGGAACGCTTCGCTGAGGAGGGTGCCGCCGCGGACCTCGTCGCGGACGCTCTGTATGTAGGGTCCGAGTTTGGGATCGGTAAGGCGTTCGGCCAGCAGGTCCAGGGCTTTGAGGATGGGCAAGCCGGCGCGGATGAGGGTGACGAACTGCTGGTTGAAGATGAGGAACTTCTCCAGGTTGAGCTTTTTCTTGCCGCCGAGGAAGCCGGTTCCGGCGACGCCTCCGGAGCGGGGCTTGATGGAATAGATGAGGAAGCCCTGCTGGGCGTACTTGTCGCGGAGTTCCTTTTCGGAGGCGGCGGAGGCTACCTGGTGGTGGATCTGGCCGCGGCCGTCGGCGTATTTGAGCACAAAATCGGCCATGGCTACTGTCCCGCCTCGACTAGCTGAGCGCCCTTAGGTGCCTGAAATTGGAATAACTTAGCGTTCAATGGGGGGTCCACCATCTCCTGATCGAAGCGGAATTCCAGGATGGAATGGTCGAAGCCGGTGACCTTGACGACCTTGATGTGCCGGTCCGCGGCAACCAGGAAGTCGACGGCGGAATAGGGCAGGGTTTCGGTTTTCGGTTCCGCGGTGATGCGCGTGTCGGTGCCTTCGAGTTTCGCCTGCAAATTGCGGAACTCCTTGGAGAAGTCCAGTTTACCGAGGAGGAAGGCGAGGGGGGCGCGCATATCGTCGCTTTCCTTGAGCTTCATTCTCTCGGCGCGATTATCGTCGGGGGTGTAGAGCCAGAGGAACTTCCCGTCGCTGACAAAGAGCTTGCCTTTGGGCTGGTCGTAGTCCCAGCGCATTTTTCCGGGTTTGCGCAGGACGAGCGTGCCGCTTTCGCTCCGCTTGGCCCTGCCTGGGGGCGTATAGTCCTCATGGAAAAGGACTTGCAGTGTTTTGGCGGAGTTGTAGCGGGCCTCCACGCCTTTCAGCAGCGCGTCCAGCGCCGGGTCGCTGGCGAAAGCCGACACGGCGAGTAACCCAACCAGGAGCCGAAAAACCCTCACATCAACTTAGACGCACGCCAAGCTCCAAACGTGCAGAGGGAGATAAGGGGTTGGGGGTGGAGGCAAAGACAGTTTCTCGCCAAGACGCGAAGCCGCCAAGAAAACCAAAGCCGGATTGAGGCTATGTCTTCTTGGCGTCTTGGCGCCTTGGCGAGAAACTCCTTTGATTACTTGACCGAGACGGTGACGCCCGACTGGCTCGGGTTGCCGCCGAAGCTGACTACGATGGGCTGATCGGTGGCCGCGATATTGGTCGGGACGATCACGTTCAACTGCATGACGCCGGAGACCAATCCGGGGGCTTCCCCGGCAAAGCTCCAGTTGGCCGGCTGGCCGCCGATGGTGACGGTGGGTTGCAGCAGCGGCCCAGGGGTCAAGGGCGCCGGAGGAGAAGCGACCGTGGTCACCTTCCCGGTGACACCGAACGGCGAAGTCTCGCCTTCCCCGGTGAGGTAGACTACCACGGTGTCGCCGCGGGCAGCCGGATTGGACGGGGAGTTGATGCTGCCGTTGGAATTGAGAATCGCGCCGGGACCGGTGCCGGACGAGTTGGCGGTAAAGATTCCTGGCACGGTGGTCGCCACGCTCATTACCACGCCATTGGAGGTCTGGCCGAGGAACTTGACCAGGACGGTGGCGGAAACAAGCGCCTTGACCTCGTAAGGCACCACGACCGAAACCTGCGACGCGCTGGCGTAGGTCATGGGGCAGTTATACCCGGCGACGGTTACCTGCACGCCGCCGATGGAAGTGGAGACATTGCCGTTGGAATCGAGTGCGAGAAAGGCCGGGGTGGCGGGGCCGATGGGGTGCGTGGGATCGCTGGCGAAAAGGGTGATAATCTCGCCGGGCGAGAGGGAGCCGGTAGCGTAACTGGCCGCGTTGGTCACCTTGCTGATGGTGGGCAGCGGAGCAGTGACCGTGAGGGTCACATTGACGGTGGTGGAACCGGCGGCGCCGGAGGCGCCGTTCACGACTACGGCGCCGGTGAAGGTGCCGGCGGAGAGGCCGGTCGGGTTGATGGAAACGTTGACCCTCGCGGGCGCGGTGCCGCTGGCGGGTGATGCCACCAGCCAATTGCCGTTGCTGGATGCCGTGGCGGTAAAGGCGGAGCCACTGCCGGAAACGGTGACGGGTTGCGATGCCGGCGTGGCATCGCCGGCGCGGTAGGTGAAGCTGAGCGCGGTGGGCGTGGCGGAAACGCCCACTGGCGCGGAGACGGTGAGGTACACCGGAATGTTGACGGTGGTACCCCCGGCCGGCGCGATGGCAATGTTGCCATTGTAGGTGCCGGCCGCCAAAGAGCTGGAATTGACAGAGACCGTCAAGGGATTGAAGGGAGTAGAACCGGAGGTGGTTTTGGTGGAAAGCCAACTGCCGCCGCTGGTAGTGGTGGCCGTGACCGTGAAGGAGACGGAGGCCGAGCCGGAAGTGCTGGTGATGCTGAGGGATTGGTCTGCCGGGCTGGAACCCGTCGCCGTCGAGTAGGAGAGCGAGGTCGGCGTCACGGTGACATTGCTGTTGGTGGGGGTTGTGCCGCCGCTGCCGCCGCCATTGACTACCAGGACTACGGGAATCAGAGTGGGGTTATTGGCGGCGCCCGTCTGGCTGACGGAGACGGAGCCGCTGTACACGCCGGTGGTCAATCCGGACTGACTCACCTGAACGGTCACGGACGTGTTGTCGTTGGTCACGGAGATCCAGGAATTGTTGGCCACCGCGCCGATCGCCAGCGGATTCAGGGCGCTATCGGAGCCGCTGAAAAATATGATCTGGCTGCTGGGGGCGGCTTGACCGGTTTGCGCGGCAAAGACCAGGGAGCCAGGGGTCGGCAGCAGGACGGTAGTGGAACCGACGGCAAGGGAAACGGAGATACTCTGGCTGCCGCCGGGTGTGGTAACGATGATGGTGCCGCCGTAGGTGCCGGCGGTGAGTCCGGTGGCGTTGAGGGTCACGGTGGGCGACTGAGCCGGACTTGGCAGCGAGCTGCCGCTACTCGGCGAGAGGCTCAGCCAGGCGATGCCGTTGGTGGTGGAAACGGTGGAACTCCAGGCGCCCGCCGGTCCGGTAATGACGACTTTTTGCTGGGAGATGAAATTGACGGGATCGGTGCCGAGCTGGTAGGAGAAGCTGAGCGAGGTAGGCGCTACCGCGGTGGTGCCGGTGGTGCCGGAGCCGCCGCCAACGACCATGGAGACGGGGACCGCGGCAGACTGCGAGCCGACGTAGACATAGAGGGTGCCGGAGTAGGTGTTGGCCGTCAAACCGCCCGGATTGGCATAGACGGTGAAGGCGATGGACCCGCCGGCGCCGACGTAGGTATTGGATGGGAGCTGGTAGGTGAGGCCGGAGGGGAGCGAAGAGTTCAGGGAGAGAGTCCCGCCCGTGCCGCTGTACACGTTGACGGTCTGGCTCTGCTGGGAGCCGTTCACCGCGACACTGAACGTGATGGGATTAGGGGTGACGGTGAGCGCGGTGGAAGTGCCGCTGCCAACCACCACGGTAACGGTCACCGAGGTAGACTGCGCGCCGACGTAGATATACATGGTGCCGGAGTAGGTGCCGGCCGTCAACCCGCTCGGGTTGGCATACACAGTGAAGGCGACAGTTGCGCCGGCGGAGATGTTGGTACCGGACGGGAACTGGTAGGTCAAAAGGCCATTGGGGAGATTCGTAGAGTTTACGGAAAGGCTCCCGCCGTAGCTGCTGTACACACTGACGGACTGGCTCTGCTGGCTGCCGTTCAACGCGACGTTGAAAGAGACGGGATTGGGGGTGACGGTGATGTTGCCGGAGCCTCCGGCGCCCACGACCATGCTGACAGGGACGGCGGCAGACTGCGAGCCGACGTAGATATACAGTGTACCGGAGTAGGTGTTGGCCGCCAATCCGTACGGGTTGGCGTACACCGTGAAAGCGACCGACCCGCCGGCGGCGACGTAGGTATTGGACGGGAGCGCGAAGCTCAAGCCGGTGGGGAGAGAAGGATTTATGGAGAGGTAGCCCCCGCCGCTAGAGTAGACGTTGACGGTCTGGCTCTGCTGGCCGCCGTTTAACGCGACGTTGAAAGAGATGGGATTGGGGGTGACGGTGAGCGTCGAGGAAGTGGTGCCATTCACGGTAAGAGTGACGCCGATGGTAAGCTGCTGCACTCCGTTCGAATCGTATATGTACGCATAGCCGTAATACACGCCTGCCGACAAGTTGGACACCTGGTTGCCGACGGTCAGCCCGAGTTGGGTCGACACGGGGATACCGGTGATGGTGGTGGCACCAGTGGTGTTGGAGGGAGTGTACGCCAGCAGCCAGCCATTGCTGCTGTTGGCCAGGACGCTATAAGTGGCCGATCCGCTGGAGGTGGAGATGGAGACTGCCTGGCTGGGGTAGGAACCGCCGCTGTTGTAACTCCAGGGAATGGAGCCCGGGGTGGCGGCCCAAGTGCCATTGCCGACGGTGGAGCCCACCGTGAAGTTGACGGTGATGGTCAGCGACAAGCCAAGCGAGGAAGGCACGGGCGCGATGGTGATGGTGCCCGTATAAGTTCCGGACGGCAAATTGTAGGAGTTGGCGACCACGGTGAGCGTGGTGCCGGCGCTGGAGCTGATGGTGGTGGCGCCGAGGGTAGAATTGGACAGCCAGTTGGCCACATTGCCGGTCACCGAGGAAGTCCAGGAAATGTTGATGGCGCTGGCGCTGGTGGTGGTGATGGCGACGGCTTGGGAGGCTTGGCTGCTGGCGCCCGCGGTCAAAGTGACGGTGGACAGGGAGGAGCCGAGGATGGCGGCGCCACCGCCGCCGTTGCCGGTAAAGGTCACGGTAATCGGCACCGGCGTGAGGCTGACGCCGGAGGGCCCGGTGGGAGTCAGGGTGACCACGGCCGACGCTCCCGAGTAGACTCCGGCGGTAGTCAAGATGCTGAAGGACAGGGTCGCTGGGGTGTTAGGGGATGAACTCGACGCGGTCAGCCATCCCGTCCTCGAGCCGGTGGTGTCGGCCGAGTAGTCGGGTGCACCGACGGTGAAGGCGATCTCCGTCGTTCCCGCGGCGGTGCTGGTCACGTTGGCGGAGGCGTACCCGGTACTGCCAATCGTCACAGTGGAAGGAACAACTAGTGTCTGCGCCCATCCAGGCGCTGCCATCAGCAACGCGATTACAGGTAGAAGAGCGGTAGTTCTGAGAAGTCTTTTCGCGGCGTCCATGAATTTGTCCTCGGCCAAGTTGATGATACAACAACGAGTGTCTGAATAACAGACCTGTTGCTCTACTACAGCGTTACAACGAGCGAGAAAGGACGCGGCTATCCGTAATAGTAAACCCTATTTCAGGATTTTGAAGAGATTGCTATAGTCGTCGGTCCATAATCGCACAGTCTTCTTGGAATCCAGGGGCGCGGAATTGCTCAGGACGCCCCCCGTAAATCCAGTTGCAGGCGACGTAATCAACACCCAGGTGGCGCCAAAAACGTCCTGCGTATCGTCGTCTTCGGTGTCGACCACGCGGGCGATTTTTTGCGTGGCCTGCACCTCTCCTTCCAGCACGGGCTGGAGGTCCAGGTACCGGTTCGAGATGTGTACGGCGAGAATGCCGTCGGGCCGCAGGTGGCGGAAATAGAGGTCCATGGCCTCTTTGGTCAAGAGGTGGACGGGGATGGAGTCGCTGGAAAACGCGTCCACAGCGAGGACGTCGAAGTTCTGCGGGTGGCCCTCCTTCAACTCCCGCTCCAGGGTGAGGCGCGCGTCGCCCATGGCGACGTCCAGCTTGGCCTTGCAATCCGCCAGGTAGAAGAACTCTTTTCTGGCTAACTCCAGCACCAGGGGATTGATCTCGTAATAACGTACGTAATCGCCCAGACGCCCGTAGGCGGCCGTGGTGCCGGTGCCCAGACCGATAACGCCGATGCGGACGGCGCCGGCCTTCTGCTTTTCGCGGATGGCGATGCCGATTCCGGTATTGGGCCCGTAATAGGTGGTGGGCAGGTCGCGCCGGGCGATATTGAGAAATTCCTCGCCGTGATTGATGGTGCCGTGGGTAAGTGTGCGGGTTTCTTCCAGCGAGCCCTTGTCGCCGGAATCCTTGACTTTGAGCCCGCCGTAAAAATTGCGCACCAATACGCGGGATCCGCTGACCATTTGTTTAATCTGCCACCCGACATGTCCGGCCAGTGCCAGCGTCAGAACGCCGGTCACCAGGACGCCGGGCCATCGCCGTATCCATTTAAGCTCTAGGTCCTGACGTAGCACGTAAGAGACCAAAGCCGCGCAGACGACCAGGCTGACCGGCATTTCGTACAGGGCGTTGAGGAAATGCGGCGCCAGGAGGCCCACCAGCAAGCCGCCCAGCGCCCCGCCGGCGGCGATCATCAGATAGAAATGGGTGAGGTATTTTGGGTCGGGCTTGAGGCGGGCCAACTCACCGTGGCACACCATGCAGCAGGTGAACAGACCCATGCCAAACAGGGGGATCATCACCTTGATAGGAACATTACTGGTCTGATCGACGCTGACAGCGTAGGCCATGCTGCCCAGGGCGACGGCGAGGAGTTGGAGGTAGGGGTTGCGCCGGTACCAGCCTTCGCCCTCGAAGCAGAGGATGAAAGTGAGCAGGTAAATGCTGAGGGGCAGGACCCAGAGGAAGGGAATGGCCGCGACATTCTGCGAGAGGTGATTGGTGATGGCCAGCAGCAGGACCGAGGCTACGGCAGGGAGGAGGAGCCACATCCAGTAGGTTTTGGCGGTGGGGCAGGCGCTTTCGCCTGCCAACTCTGGACGGGGCAACCGGTCCTCAGGCCTGGGGACCCGCCAACTTCGGAGGTAGTTGCCTTCGGCTGTTAGCTCTGGTTCGGCCACGGCGGTGGGGCAGGCGCTTTCGCCTGCCAACTCTTGATCGAGCACGGGGTTGGCAGGCGGGGTACCCTCTGGGTCCGCCTGCCCCACCGGGTTGGATTTGAAGGCCGTAAACGCGCAGAGGGCGACGAAAATGCCGTAGCTCCAGCTCCACATGCCGGATTGCTGGTGGGTGTTGAAGGCGGGTTCGAAAAGGGCCGGATAGCTGATCAGGGCGAACATGGAGCCGGCGTTAGACAGCGCGTATAAGCGGTAGGGCATGGCGCCGTGGAAGCGGCGGGAGTACCAGGCCTGTAAGAGCGGCCCGGTGGTGGAGAGTAGAAAGTAGGGCAGGCCGACGGTGACGGCGAGGAGGCCGAGGATTTGCAAGGTGGGCTCGCCCGCGCCGACGGGCTTCCACGACACGCTGGGGTAGATGGGCAGCACCAGAACGCTCACCACCAGCAGGCCGGCATGGAGCAGCATCTGGGCGCGCGGTTTGAGATAGCGGATGACCGCATGGGAGTAAAGATAGCCCAACAGGAGGACCATCTGGAAAAAGAGAAGGCAGGTGGTCCAGACGGCGGCGGAACCGCCAAACCAAGGCAGGATGATCTTCGCAATCACAGGCTGCACCTGGAAGAGCAGGAAGGCGCTCACCAATATCGTCAGGGCGTAAAGAATCATGGGAAGAGTTTGGCTCCAGATCTTTATTTATTTATACGCGGCCACGCCGGTAACTCTTTCCCCGATGACGAGGGCGTGGATGTGGTCCGTTCCTTCGTAAGTCTTGACGGATTCCAGGTTGCAAAGGTGACGCATGATGGGATATTCGTCGGTAATTCCGTTGGCGCCGAGGAGATCGCGGCTGACGCGGGCGCACTCCAGGGCCATGGCGACATTGTTGCGCTTGAGCATGGAGATGTGTGCCGGTTCGAGCTTCCCCGCGTCCTTAAGCCGTCCGGCGTGGACGGCGAGGAGTTGCGCCTTGGTGATTTCGGTGATCATGCAGGCGAGTTTCTCCTGGACGAGCTGGTGGGCGGCAATGGGCCGGTCGTCGAACTGTTTGCGGAGAACGCAATAGGAGCGCGCGGTTTCGTAGCAATCCATGGCGGCGCCGATGACGCCCCAACCGATGCCGAAGCGCGCCTGGGAGAGGCAGGAAAGGGGCGCTTTGAGGCCCTTGGCGGCGGGCAGGCGGTGGGTCTCGGGGACGCGGCAATCGGCGAAGGAAAGGCTGGAGGTGACGCTGGCGCGCATGGACCATTTGCCGTGGATGTCCGAGGTGGTGTAGCCGGGCGTGCCGCGCTCCACCAGGAAGCCGGCGATACCCTCGGCGGCGCGCGCCCAGACGACGGCCACATCGGCCACGCTGCCGTTGGTGATCCAGGTCTTCTCGCCGTTGAGCACCCAATTAGCGCCGTCGCGGCGCGCGGTGGTGCGCATGCCGGCGGGATTGGACCCGAAATCGGGCTCGGTCAAGCCGAAGCAGCCGATGGCCTTGCCGCTTTGCAGGGCGGGCAGCCAATGCTGCTTCTGCGGCTCGCTGCCGTAGGTATGGATGGGGTACATGACGAGGGCGCCTTGCACGGAAACGAAGCTGCGCACGCCGGAATCGGCGCGCTCCAGTTCCTGCATGACGAGGCCGTACTCGGTATTGCTCATGCCGGCGCAGCCGTAGCCTTCGAGATTGGCGCCGAGGAAACCGAGTTCGGCCATCTCGGGCACGATCCCGGCGGGAAAGCGCGCGTCGCGGTAGCAATCGCGAATCAACGGCAGAATACGTTCCTCGGCGAACCGCCGCGCGGTCTGCCGGACCATCAACTCCTCTTCGCTGAAGAGGGAGTCGACGCAGAAATAGTCTACGCCCTTAAACGCCATTTGTATTCTTTCCCCCCTATTTGAACACGGCACGGGCCGGACATGCGGGAGGAATAGTTAGCGGAATTGGCGGGGCGGACCCCCAGGTCCGCGCGGGTCCCCCCGGACCCGCTTTTTCGCTGACGGAATCAGCTTCATCCATGCCCGCGCGGGCCGACGGGCGTCGGCCGCGGACCGGGGGGTCCGCCCTACCAGGCGCGGATCAGGGGTAGAGGCCGCGGACGCGGCTGGCTTCGGCGACACGGGAGACGCCGAGCATATTGGCGGCGAGGCGCATATCGACCTTTTTGTCGGTGTGGATCTTGAGCACGTCGGCGAAAGAGCGGGTCATGATCCTTTCCAGCTTGGCGTTCACGTCCTGCTCATCCCAGAAGAGGTGGTTTTCGTCCTGCACCCATTCGAAGTAGCTGACCGTGACGCCGCCCGCGTTGCAGAGGATGTCGGGGATCAGGAAGACACCCTTTTCATGGAGGATGCGGTCGGCTTCGGGGGTCACCGGGCCGTTGGCGGCTTCGGCGATGATCTTGGTGCGAATGGTGTGTGCGTTCTCTTCGGTGATGGCATTCTCCAGCGCGGCGGGAATCAGGATCTCGCACTCCAGCGACAAAAGCTCGGCGGGAGTGATCTCTTCGGCCGCCGGGAAGCCCTTCAAGGTGCCGGTGCGCTCCTTGTGCATGATCAGCTTGGGAATGTCCAGACCGTTGCGGTTGTAGAGGGCGATTTTGGAATCGCTGGCGCCGATGACGATGGCCGAAGCGCTGTCCAGCAGATGGGCGGCGACGGAGCCGGCGTTGCCGAATCCCTGCACCACCACGCGCGCGCCTTTCACGGGAATTCCCTGGTGCTCGCAACTGTTCACGGTGGTGAAGAAAACGCCGCGGCCGGTGGCTTCGTTGCGGCCCAGGGAGCCACCGAGGCTGATGGGCTTGCCGGTGACGACGCCGTGCACCGGGTAACCCTTGTTCATGCTGTAGGTGTCCATGATCCACGCCATGATCTGCGGCGTGGTGTAAACGTCGGGCGCCGGGATGTCCTTCTCGGGGCCGATGAGGGGCAGAATGGAACTGGCGTACCTTCGGGTCATGCGTTCGAGCTCGCCCATCGACATGTCTTTGGGGTTGCAGGTGACGCCGCCCTTGCCGCCGCCGAAGGGAATATTCACGACGGCGCACTTCCACGTCATCCACGTGGCCAGCGCTTTCACCTCATCCACGGTCACGTTGGGGTGGTAGCGGATGCCGCCCTTGGCGGGACCGCGGCTGGTGTTGTGCTGCACGCGGTAGCCTTCAAAGCGGACGATCTTGCCGGTGTCCATGCGGACTGGCACGCTGACGCAGAGAATGCGTTCCGGGTATTTGATCATTGCCCGGATATTTTCATCGAGTCCCAGCGCGTTTGCCGCCAGGTCGAAATTCTCTAGCGCGACGTCGTATGCGTTCATTGGTTTTGTTGCGGTTGCTAACATGGCAAACCTCAATCGAAGAATTCAAGACTCGCTAAAGTCTTTTCCAGTCGAATGGTAGTCCCAAGCAGGCACCACGTCAAGGGGGTGGTGTCGGTCGGGCAGATCTTCGGTGTGCCGGCACGCGAAGCTGTTCGATACTGTATGCAAAGCCATGCGGAACTACGACAACTTCATCAACGGCAAATTCGCTCCGTCCACGGGTCGGGAGCGCATCACTTGCATCAATCCTTCCACCGGGGAGGCCATCTGCACCGTGCCGGAGAGCACTCCGGCCGACGTGGAGGCGGCCATCGCGGCGGCCGCGGCGGCACAGAAAGCGTGGGCGCGGCGGCCGGCGGTGGAGCGCGCACATGCGCTGCGCGCCATCGCGGCGAAGATCCGGGAGAACGTGGAGCCGCTGGCGCGGCTGATCACCGAGGAGCAGGGGAAGACGCTGGATCTCGCGCGGGTGGAAGTGGCGTTCACCGCGGATTACATGGACTACATGGCGGAATGGGCGCGGCGCATCGAGGGTGAGATTCTGGAAAGCGACCGGCCGGGCGAGACCATTCTGCTGTTCCGGCAGCCGATCGGCGTGATCGGCGGCATCCTGCCGTGGAACTTTCCGTTCTTCCTCATTGCGCGCAAGGCGGCGCCGGCGCTGGTCACCGGGAACACCATCGTGATCAAGCCGAGCGAGGAGACGCCGCACAACGCGGTGAAGTTCTGCGAGCTGATGGCGCAGACGGACCTGCCTCCGGGGGTGATCAACATCGTCCACGGGCGCGGGGCGGGGGCGGGGAAGGCGCTGTGCGCGTCGCCCAAGATCGGCATGATCAGCTTCACGGGCAGCGTGGAGACGGGGTCGGCGATCATGGCGGCGGCGGCGCCCAACATCACCAAGCTGAATCTGGAGCTGGGCGGAAAGGCGCCGGCCATCGTGATGGCGGACGCCGATCTCGCTATGGCGGTGAAGGCGGTGACGGCCTCGCGCGTGATCAACAGCGGGCAGGTGTGCAATTGCGCGGAACGGATCTACGTGCAGGGCAAGATCGCCGACGAGTTCACGGAGAAACTGGCCGCGGCGATGCAGGCCGCGCGCTGCGGGAATCCGCTGGCCGGCGAGGCGGTGGATTACGGACCGCTGATCAATCAGGCGGGCTATAACAAGGTGGAAGCGCTGGTGCGCGGCGCGGTGGCCGCGGGGGCGACGCTGGTCACCGGCGGTCACCGGCACGAGATCGAAGGCGGATATTATTACCAGCCGACGGTGCTGGCGGGCTGCCGGCAGGACATGGAGATTGTGCGCAAGGAGATCTTCGGGCCGGTGATTCCAGTGGTGAAGTTCCACGATCTGGACCAGGCCATCGATTTCGCCAACGATTCCGACTACGGGCTGACGTCGAGCATCTACACGCGCGATTTGAACACGGCATTGCGCGCCTGCCAGGAGATTCGTTTCGGCGAGACGTACATCAATCGCGAGAACTTCGAAGCGATGCAGGGTTTCCACGCGGGGGTGCGCAAGAGCGGCATCGGCGGGGCGGACGGCAAGCACGGGCTGTACGAGTACACGCAGACGCACGTGGTTTATATGCAGCGGGGGTAGGACAGACGATCGGTTTGTGTCGTCTGTCGGAGTGGGCGTTCCACCGGATTGAGCCGCGCTACACTTCCAAAACGATGCCGCGGACGGGGAGGCCAGAGGCGCGCTGTAAGGCCAGGGCGTAGAGTTGCACTTGCGCCACGTTGCGCTGCTCGCGGCGGTCCGTTTTGTAATCGATGACCGTCCAGGATGTGCCGTCGCTCCAGGCGAAATCGATGCGGCCGTCCACCACGGTGCCGTCTTCCAGGCGCACCATCACGGGGAGCTCGCGATAGCGGCGGGCGCCGGCGGGGACGGCCAGGGCGTCGTGCGCCAGCGCCGCGCGCACCACTTCGACGGCGGCAGCGCGCTCGCTCTCGCCGGCGCCGTGGCGGCGGCCCCAGACGACGGCGAGCGATTCCACATCTTCGGCGGGAGTGGCGTGCTGCAACATATCGTGCACCAGGCGGCCGAACTTGCGGCCGCCGGGACGGCCCGGGGCAATCGGAAGCGTGATGGTCTCCACGGTGATGGGCGCGCCGGCGGCGCGCCCCAGCGTCTCGGCCGTGGTGGTGCGGAAGCTCGGCACGGCGCCGCGTTCGATGCGGGCCGCGCGACGGTCGCGCCATTCTTGATAGAGGCGCAGGCCTTCGGCCGCCTGCTCCGGCGTGCCTTTGAGGACGTCTTCGTTCTCCACGCCATCGGTGCGCACAGTGCGCAGGCCGAGCACGGCCGGATCGAACCACACCACCTGGTGCGCGCCGGCCTTGGGAGAGTGCAGGCCCGGCCGGACCGAGATTTCCTCTGGTTGGTCGGGCGGACGGTTCAACACGGTGGCAACACCGAACGGGGGACAGCCGGGCGCAGGCGCGCCGGCGCGCCACCGGTCTTTGGGCGGATAGAGCGCGTCGTGCAGCGGACTCAGCCAACCGCCGGGGCGCTCTTCCTCACCGATAGCGGCGACAACGAGCAGGTCGCGGGCGCGCGTGGCCGCCACGTAGGCGACGCGCAGGGCTTCCTCTTCGTCGGCCTTGGCCTCGGTCGCGGCGGCGTCCAGCAGTTCCCACGGCGCGCACCACAGGAGGCGCTGGGCGCAGAGGCGGCGATCGGGGTCGCTGGTGCGATCGGCGCCCTGCGGTCCGGTGAGCTTGGCGGTGAGATCCGCCAGGATGACCACGGGGAATTCCAAACCCTTGGCCTTGTGGACGGTCATCAATTGCACGCCGCCGCCCTCCTGTTCCAGCACCGGCGCCTCGCTGGTGTCGCTTCCATCGTACTCGGTTTCCAGGTATTCCACGAAGGCGCGGAACGAGGTGGCGGCGCCGGAAACTTCGAAGCTGCGGGCGAGGTCGGTGAGGCGGTACACGTTGGCCAGAACGCGCTCGCCGCCTTTGCGGAAGGCGAAGCCGGCGTGGGCGCGGGTGGCTTCCAGCAAACCGTGGATGGTGTCCGCGATGGGGCGGTAATTGCGCAGGCGGTGCAATTCGCCGAGCAGCAGGAGACCCTCGCGAATGGGGGCGAATTCGGGGTCGAGATCTTCGGGCAGCTCCATCATCGGGCGGAAACGGGCGTGGGCATTCTTGAAGTGGAGCAGCGTCTCGTCGAGCACGGCGAACAGGCTGCCGCGCAGCACGGCGAAGACGCTGAGTTCATCGTCCGGCCACTCGATGGCGCGCAGGGCGGTGCGCAGCGTGCCCACTTCCTCGCGGCGGTGGAAGGATTTCGAGCCCACCAGCAGGTGCGCGATGCCGCGCGCTTCCAGGCAGCGCACATATTCCTGCGTCAGATCGACTCCGAAATTGGTGAAGCGGCGGAAGAGGATGCAGACGTGCTCCGGGCGGACGCCGACCCAGGTCTGGGTGGCGCGGTCGCGCACCTTCCAGCCGCTGTGGCGGCAGAGCCATTCGATGAAGGCCGCCACCGCGTTGGGCGAGCAGGCGTCGATCTTCGCGTTGGAAATGTTGCGCGTGCCGTAAGGATACGGCATGGGCAGCGCGACGATGGCGGGCTGGCCGGCGGGGCCCTCGACGCCACCCTCCAGCGGCAGATAATCCTCGATGCTGTTTTCGAACGCGGCGTTGACGAAGCTTTGGATAGCTTGCGTGGACCGCGTGCTCGCGGTGAGCGAGCGCGCGCCCACGCCATCGCCGCGCAGTCCCTGGCAGATGCGATGGAAGAGGCGGGCGTCGGCGCGGCGGAAGCGGTAGATGGATTGTTTGGGGTCGCCCACCACGTAGAGTTTTCCGGGGGCGGGGCGCGCCTGGCGCCAATCGCGCTCGGCGGGATCGCTGGCGGCGAGCAGGAGCAGGATTTCGGCCTGCAGCGGGTCGGTATCCTGGAATTCGTCGACGAAGATGCGCTGGTAGACGCGCTGCAAGTCGGCGCGCGCGGCATCGTGGCGCAGAAGATCGCGGGCGCAAAGCAGGAGGTCCAGGAAATCGAGCTGGCCGGCGCGGCTTTTTTCCCGCTGATAGAGTCCGACCACTTCCCAGAGCTCATTGCGCAAGTGGGCGGCAAGATCGGCGTCGGCGGGCTGTCGGAAGGCTTCGATGGCGAGTTTTAGCTCTTCCCAGGCGGCCGAGAGGGCGTCGCGGCCTTTGACCCAGCGCATCTCGGCGGGCAGCCGGAGCAGCTCGCTCTCGATGGTGTCGCCATCCACGCCTCCGGCTTCGCGGGCGCGCCGCACGCGGAGGACGAATTCGCGCAGGGGACGGAAGTTCTCCGGCAATTGGCCGCTGCGCGACGGGATGCGGAGGGTTGCCTCGGCGGTATCGATGAGGGCCGCCAGGTGGGCGTCGCGGGCGAAGGGGCGCTGCGTCCAGGGCGCGTCGAAATCGCGCCATTCGGCCAGGTTCCAGGCGGCTTTGCGGAGTTCGTCGAGCGGCTCGGCGCCATCGCGCTCGGCGCGCCAGGCGAGTCGCGCGAGGGCGCGGGAGAGGGCGGGCGAGGGCGCGGCGAGACGGCGCTCCGTCCAGCGGCGGAAGACGGCAGCGAAGACGCGCAGAGCGTCGGGCTGGGCGAGTTCCTGGAAGACCGGGTCGATGCGCGCTTCCACCGGGCGGCGGCGCAGCAGTTGCGCGCAGAAGGCGTGGATGGTGCCGATGAAGGCGCGGTCCAGGCTGCGCGCGGCTTGGGCGAGACGGTTTTGGACGGCGGGGTCGGGTTCGAGGGCGCGGCGGCGTTCCAACTCGTGGCGGACGCGCAGTTTCATGTTGCCGGCAGCGGCGTGCGTGAAGGTGACGGCGACGATGGTTTCCACCGGCGTGCCGGCGGCGATGACTTCCACCATGCGGTCCACCAGCGCGGTGGTCTTGCCCGTGCCGGCGGAGGCTTCCACCACCCAACTGCGGTCGAGATCGGAGACGGGCGTGGGGGTCATGCGGGGGCCTCGTGTGGCATAAGGCTCTGCCTTGTGCATCCGAGCGCAGCTCGGAGTCTTCGGGCGAGCTGGCGCTCGCCTGCACAAGGCGGAGCCTTATGCCACATCATTTCCAGCCTCGCAATTCTTTCAAGCTCTTCAGCTCCGCCGGCGATTTTTCCTTGACGCGCTCCTCTTCGTAGGGGCCGCAGACGGGGAGGTAGTCGCAGTTCTTGCAGCCGCCTTCGCGCGGCGCCGCGGGGAGCGTGCCGTTGACGATGGCCTGATCGATGATTTCCAGCACGTGCTGCGCGCGGCGGCGCGTCCAATCGTGCAGCGGGACATCGATAGCGGTGTAATTTTGCGCGATGGTGGAGTAGTAAAGACGGCCGATCGCCACCGGCTCGCCCAGGATGGCTTCGGCGGCCAGCGCGTAGAGCGTGGGCTGGAGCACTTCGCCGCGGCCTACGGTCTCGGGGCGCGGCTCCGGAATGCGGCCGGTTTTGTGATCCACCACGCGCACCGTGCCGCTGATGTGGCGCTCCACCAGGTCGATGGAGCCCTGCAATTGGTAGCCGCCGGCGATGGTGACGGCTTCCTTGCGGCTGCGCGGATCGCGGCCGGCGGGATCTTTGAGGCCGAAGCTGAGCTCGTGGAATTGAGGCGTCCAATCCGCTTCGAAGAGGGCCTTTTGTTGCAGCCAGCCGCGCAGGTCGGCGCGGATCGACTGCACTTCGGCGCGCCAGATCTGCGGGATGGCGGGCGCGAGATCGCTCTCGGCGCGCGCCGCCTCCGCCTGCAGGATGGCGTCGAGGCGATCCAGCGCGGCGGCGAGATTTTCGTTGGTGACCGGGACGAGGCCGGCGGCGGCCAGATCGCGCAACAATTCGAACTGCACGGCGTGATAGAGATTGCCGCGATCCGCCGGGTTCATGCGCTGTATGCCGGCGGGGCGCTCGGCGGGACGCAGGCCGAAGATGCCGCGCAGCGCGAAACGGTAGGGACACCGGGCATACTGCTGCAACAGGGTGGGCGACCACGGGCGTTCGGTAAGGCGGTAGGGCGTGAGCGCGTCGCTGCCGATTTCCTCGATGAACAGGCCGTCGGCGGGCTTCCATGGTCTGTGCCAGCGCATCCAGCGTGCGCGCAGGGACGCCACGGCGCGGCCCGGCAGACTCTTCAGATACTCGCCCGAGCCCTTGACGAGCGGGGCCAGGGTGGCAAGATCGAATTCCGCGTCGTCGATGGCGCTGGCGGGGTCGGGCGGCGCCGGCCAGCCGATGCGCGTGCGCGTGGCGGAGCGGGCACGCGCTTCGAATTCGCGCACGTCGATTTCCGGCCCGCCGGCGGCGCGATGGGCCGCGAAGGCGTAGAAGGAAGGCACGCGTGGGCGGCCGGTCAGCAGATCGAGGCGCGAGAAGGAGAGCGTGAATTGCTCGCTGGCGCTGGCGGCGGCGATGCGCAGCAGTTCGGTATCTTCGCCGCGCAGTTCCACGCCGAGCGACTGGCGCTGCGCCTGGAGCAGCAGCGGATCTTCGGCGGGCGGGCGCGGGAACAGGCCTTCATTCACGCCTGGCACGAAGACCGAGCGGAAGGCCATGCCGCGCGCTTCTTCGATGCCGCCCACCCAGACCTTGCCGTAGCGCGAATCTTTGGGCGCGGCGGTGAGCGAAGTCAACCGCGGGCCGATCACCAGCAGCACGTGCGCGAGAGTCACGGGACCGATGGCGCTCATGGGCTCGAGCTCCTCCAGCAACTCGGTGACGCGCTCCGGATCGCGCAGCGTGAAGGCGGCCAGATCGGTGAGGGCGCTGGTCCACTCGCCCCAGGTGGCGCGCGCGGGAAGGGCGGCCAGGCGGCCGATCACGGGCAGGGCGAAGGCGCGCAAATTCTCCACGCTCGTGATGCGCCGCTCCAGGCGCGCTCGCTCGCCCTCGTCTTCCTCCTCGCGATAGCGGCGGTGGATGTCCTCGCGGAGGCCATCGAGGCGCGTCTCCCAGCGCTCGGGTCCGCCGATCACGGCGGCGTCCACCAGCAGGCGCTCCCAGGCGGCGGGCGTGCTCGGTTCCTCATCGTCGGGCATCTGGCCGAGCGAGAGATACTCGGCGAAACGCGAGGCGGAGAGACCCTCTTCGGCGCAGTGCAGCAGGGCCAGGAAGCTGCGTCCGGCGACGTCGGGGCGGCGCGAGCCGCGCGTGCAGTGGACCGGAATTCCGGCGCGGCGCAAGCCTTCGACCACCAGCGGCTGGTAGCGCTCCGGCGAGCGGATCGCGATGGCGATCTGGTCGAAAGGCACGCCGCGGTCCACCGCCGCAGCGATGCGGCGCGCGATCTCCACGCACTCCAGCGCCTCGCCGGAGGTGGAAAAGATCTCCACGCTGCCATCTTCGCCGCGTGGCGGGACGGCGTCGGCGGAGAAGAGGTAGCGTTGCAGCGATGCAAGCGAAGATTGCGGCGGCGCGTCGCCGGCACCGAGGCGCAAATCGAGATGGGCGCGGGCGGAATTCAGAATGAGGGTGAGCAGTTCGCGCTCCGAGCGGGTGCGCGGGGCGAGATCGAGCGCCACTACGGCGCGATCGCTAAGCTGCTCCTGGATTCCCAGGCGCGCCAGTTCGACGCGCGCGGCGTGGTCGGCGAAGCCGCGCGCGGCAAGCTCACCGCGATACCCCCCGAGGAGCAGCGCCAGGTCCGCGCCCGAATCGCCGCACTCGCGGAGTTGGGCAAGCGGCACGGCGTTGAGGCGCAGTTCCTCAAAGGTGTCGGCCAAGGCGCGCGGAAATCCGGGGAAGCCGGCGACGGGGCCGAGGTAGGTCAATCGGCCGGCGCTCACCGCCTCTTGCGTGACGCGGGCGGCGAGCGCCTCGCGGACGATGCGGCCCACCGGCACGAGCGCGCGGCGATTCAATTCGGCGGCGGAGAGTTCCAGGACCAGTTCGCGGAATGCCAGGCGGTGCACGCCGACGAGCGCGTCGCCGCAAGCCACGAGAGCGACTTCGTCGGCCGCCTCGCGCACCGGCGCGAGCACCAGCACCTCTGCCCACCGTACCCACTCGACGACGAACTCCGCGGCGCGCGCACGCAACTCGGAATAGCGGTCCATGGTGGAGGATGCAATTTAGGCTAGCACCACGCGAGGGAAACCGCTCCCTCACGGTCGCGGCTCTGCTGAGTGTGTAGAATGGGGAATTAGAGGAACTCAGATGCTTAACAAAAATCGATTTTCGACCGTTGCTTCTTTCCTGCTGTGTGTTCTGCCGGCGGTGGCTGCCGATTCGGTTTTGGCGGTGGACCGCGGACTTCCGCAGAATAATCTGAATAACGCCTCGGGCAGCGCGCGCAGCAATGTGCGCTGGGGCGGAGACAATGCGGGGTTCGTTGGCGACGATTTCACCATCGGCGCCACCGGCGAGCGCTGGGTGATCGATTCCATCCGCACCTGGGCCGTACCGGGATATGCCGATACGCTCGCCGCGCGCTTGAGCGATTTCTATCAGGACGTTCGCCTTTACCTGGGCACGGCATCGAGCGACGTGACGCCGGTGGAAACCGCCCAACTGGCGGAGGGAAGCGATGAGATTTCCAACTCGAACATTCGCATTTCCGACGCCACCAACAACGGCGCGTTGCTGTACGACGATTTCGGCACGCTGCTGCACATCTGGCAGATCGACTTCACCAACCTGAACATCGCCGTGCGCGGCGGGACCAGGACGCGCTTCGGCGTCTGGGGCATGGGCCGTCCCATCGCCGGCCAGGACGGCAAGACGCACATGTGGTTTAACCACGGATCCAATGCCGCGCTCAGCGGCACGCGCCAGGATGGCGCCGACGGCGTGATGCTGGTCTTCGATGGCGCCGGCCGCGCCGATGGCACGCTCCGTGCCGAAGACAAGGATTGGGATAAGCCGTCGGACATCAACGTGCAGGTGTTCGCGCACCGCGTGGGGTGGGACAGACCATCGCTTGCGTGGTCTGTCAACTTTCGCTAAAGCACGGACTGCTTGACAGACGACCAAGAGCGATCGTCTGTCCCACTGGTATACAATCGACGCATGCCGCGATTTACCCGCCGTCAAATGCTGGCCGCCGTGCCGTTTGCCGCCGCTGCCGCCGCCGCTCCTGCCCGATTGCCGATCCGCCGGGCAGTGGAGTTCAGCATGCTACCCGGGAGGATTCCCGTGCTCGACCGCTTCCAGATGGCCCGCGACGCGGGGTTCGAGGCGATCGAATGCCCCACCACGCCGGACGCCGCCGCGGCCGAGGAGATCCTCGCCGCCTCGCGCAAAACCGCCCTGCCGATCCACTCCGTGATGAATTCGGAGCACTGGCGCAGCCCGCTCTCCTCGGCCGACCCGGCGGTGGTGGAGAAGAGCCTGGAGGGCATGCGCACCAGCCTGCGCAACGCCAAGCTGTGGGGCGCCGATACGGTGCTATTGGTGCCCGCCGTGGTCAATCCCGAGACGAGTTATGCCCAGGCGTGGGAGCGCAGCCAGCGCGAGATCCGCAAGCTCATTCCGCTGGCCGCGGAAGTCAAGGTGATCATCGGGCTCGAAGAGGTGTGGAACAAGTTTCTGCTCAGCCCGCTGGAATTCGCGCGCTACGTGGATGATTTCGCGTCGCCGTGGATCCGCGCCTACTTCGATATCGGCAACGTCGCCATCCAGGGCTATCCGCAGGATTGGATCCGCACGCTGGGCAAGCGCATCGTCAAGCTGCACTTCAAGGATTTCTCGTTCAAGAAGCGGGTGGCCGAGTTCACGCCGCTGCTGGAAGGCGAGATCGATTGGCGCGCCGTGCATGCCGCGCTCGCCGACATCGGCTATCAGGGAACGGCCACCGTCGAGCTGTCGGGAGGCGACGCGGCTTACCTGAAAGAGGTGAACACCCGCTTCGAAAAGATTCTCGCCGGGCAGGTCTGAACGGTTAGTGGGGCAGGCGGGGTACCCTCTGGGTCCGCCTGCCAACTTTCTTCAAACGAATTTATATTCGCCCGGTACCGGCAGCGCCGCCGGCGTCATCGTATTCTGGTAGCCGAACTCGCGCGGCATCAGGTCCTGCTTGGAATTCACGATCTGCTCCCAGGTGACGGCCTGGCCGGAGTAGGCCGATTCGCGCGCCATGATGCAGGTGAGCGTGCTCTCGGCGATGGCCGCCGACTGGTTGACGTACGGCCCGCGGCCCAGGATGCTGTCCACCATGTCGATGTGCTCCTGCACGTACGGGCTGATGCCCTTGGTTCCCAGGTCGATGCCGGTGCTGCGGCCTTTGGCGCCCACAATCATGTCGCTGACGTTGCTGAAACTGCCGCGGGGATACTGACGGCAATAACTGCTCAGGTGCACGCCGTTGGGGTAGACGAAATCCGAGCTCATGTGGTCGTAGATGTTGCCGTAGAGCGCGGCGCGGGGACGCCAGGCGGCGCCACCGCTCGCCACCACGCGCTCGGGATGCGCGCCCATCACCCAGTTCATGAAATCGATATTGTGGAAGTGCTGCTCCACAATCTGGTCGCCGCACAGCCACAGGAAGGAATACCAGTTGCGGTGCTCCCATTCCATGTCGCCCCATTTGGCGTCGCGCGCCTGCACGTGCATCACCGGGCCGCTCAGGTAATTGGCCTGCAGGGCGACGATCTCGCCGATGGCGCCATCGTGAATCTTGCGCACGGTCTCCACGTAGGGACGGTCTTCGTGGCGCTGCGCGCCGCTCATCACGGTGAGCTTCTTTTCGGCGGCTTTGCGTCCGGCGGCCAGGAAACGGCGCGCGCCGGTGGCGTCGGTGGCGATAGGTTTCTCGGTGAAGACGTGCTTGCCGGCATCCACGGCGGCCTCGAAGTGAATCGGGCGGTAGCCGGGCGGCGTGGCCAGCATGACGATATCGAGATCGCTGTTGGCCAGCTTCTGATAGGCGTCGAAGCCGGTGAGGTGGCGGTCGGGATCCACCTTGATGCGCGGCTGGATGGATTCCACCAGGTCCTGCGCGGACATCGTCTTCGGCTTGCCGTCGCGCTCCACGGTGATGCCGGCGTGTTGCGCCAGGTATTTGGGGTCGCGGAGGTTCTTGAGGGCGCCTTCCAGGTGGTCCTCGAAGATGTCCGCCATGGCGACGATCTCCACGTTTTCGTTGCCCGTGAGCATGTCCACGGTGGCCTGCGTGCCGCGCCCGCCGCAGCCCACCAGTCCGGCGCGCAGTTTCTCCTTTCCGGCGCCGCGCACCAGGTGGGGATGGACGACGGTGAAGGCCGCCGCACCTGCCGTGAGCAGGGAGCGCCGGGAAATCGGGTTCGGATTCGAGGCATCTGGCATGATGCGGGAATCATACCCCGTGGCGCCGCCGGTTTCAATGGGTGGGACAGACCATCGCCTTTGTGGTCTGTTGGGATGGGCGTTCCGCCCGCGAAACTTCATGAAAAATGGTGGATCAGGCAAGGTGGGGCAGGCGCTTCCGCCTGCCAACTCTTCGGTGGGGTTTTTCGAACCGGTCGTGCCTCGCCCGTCGCCGGCGATCTCGATGCGGAGTTGCTGGGCTGGCTGCGCGAAGCTTACGAGATCTGCTGAGCGGACCGGCAGCGGGATGCGGTCTAGCGGTGCGCGCTTTCCTGCTCGAACGTGATCCTCAGGCGCGAGCCCGTCGCCTCCGCGTAACGCTCCAGCGTGCGGGTGGAGGGCTTGGAGCCCCCACCTTCCAGCCGGGCGATCACGGCCTGGGTAGTCTTCATACGCTTCGCCACCTGCTCCTGGGTCAGACCGGCGCGGGTACGCGCCTCGATCAGAGCGGCCACCAGGGAGAACTCCTCCTCCAGCGCTTCATATTCGTGCCGGTACTTGGGGTCGTTCATCCACTCTTTGTGCAGGTCGTCTACACGGATACGGCTCATCGTTCGTTCACCTCCTTCGCTCGTTTCAACGCCAGGACAATTTCCCCGCGCGGCGTCTTTCGGGTCCTCTTCACGAATACCCGGACCACAACCACGCGGCGGCCTTTCGCGGTGATGTAGATCGCCCTGGAGATTCCGTCTTTGCCCGTGATGCGCATCTCCCACAAAGGACCTTCCAGGTGCTTCACATGGGGTTCGCGCATCTGTTCGAGACCATGCCCCTGGATCAACTCGACAATCCGGCGGAAACGCGCTTTCATATCGGCGGGGAGCGCTTCCAACTCATCTCGAACGCGGGCATCGAGCAGTTCTACGATCCACGTCACTGTTCCCATGATATTGCATTTTTGCAATATCGGCAAAGACGATCGTCGGCCGCTCCCCCTCCCGTTATGTCGGAGATGCGCATAGATACTTTTGACCGCGGTCCAATTCGTACGTGATTCCGCTTTGCATCCCTTCCCTGGTGATGTGACGTCCAAGATAGCCCAATTGCTGACCGTTCCTGCGCACGACCTTCACTGCGAACTTATCTACTGGATTATCCGGCTCCCGAATCAGTAGCAGCGCTTCACCGATCCGACAGTCTCTAATGATTCGTTGTCTTGACGATCCATCGGAGTTGCGGAAAGTGACACCTGCAATTTTGGTGTAGAAGGATCGCGGACCGCCCTTTTGCTCTGGTTGAGGAGGCTTCGGAATCTCGATTGCCGGTTGTCCCCGATCCAACTCGTATTCCACCTTCAGATCAATCCATGTCGCCGCATTCGCAGACGGGTCAAGCTGGTAGGCCTTCTCGACAACTGCCGTGAACAACTGGCCGCGATCAAGGGCTGAGGACACCTGAGGCCCAACGACAGTATCAAGGCAACCGACGATAGCGTTTCCAAGGACTATATGCACCCCCGAACCTGTCGGCGACTTCCGAAGCGTTACGGCCTCGCCGATAATCGCGGCACGCCTCACTGGGACTATGCCGGGACACTCGACCTTCGTCTTGAACACTCGGCGCCTGGCCATCCTGCGCACCGCTCCTCACGGTTTCTCAATTTCAAACTATAGACTACGAAACTAACCAATTGTGCAGCCACTGGCTGCACAATTGGTTTGGACTCTCGGACGCTGGTTAGGAGAAAGGAACGGCCGCCGCATGATACGGTTGGCCGCAGTCCTTCCCGACCGGGAGATTGTCGCATCACTGTCGCGACAATTGGCGTGGACCCACGTAGGTGTCTTTCAAACCGAGGAAATCGAGGATGCCACATTCCCTGAGAACCTCTCCCGCACGGCCGCACTATCAATAATCTCTAAGGCAATATGCTAGGGACTTGCAAAATTCCCGGTCCAGAGCCCCTGGTTGGTGTCGGTACAAAACAAAATTGAGAGGAAATGTACTCGGCGGGGCGGCGAGGCAATAGAATATTTGTGATGAGCAAGATTTCTCTTGAACTCGCCGCCCACCATG